>DATJTE010000050.1:0-6524 GCA_035503715.1 Rhizobiaceae bacterium
TCGGACCCGGGCGCGTACAGGCATTCGAGTGTGTTACAGGTCTGGTGAAGCGCGAATCCGAAAGCGGATCGCGTCTGATCTTCATCGAGTTCGAGGATGCGACACGCAGCCGCCGCCGCACCATAGCCACCGAGAATAGGGGGGCGGGTCCATGGGTACTCGAAAAGGTCGCCCTTGATTGCGAGGCCGAGCCGGCATGTCACTTCGTTGGCGGCCGCGATCGCTTCGAGCAGTTTTTCGCCTGTCGTATCCGGATCGCGTTCGGCGAGTGCCAGGCTTGCGGACAGCGAGTTCGCGGTCGGGTGTACGACGGCCGCGTCATGCGTATCGTCGAAGTCAAACTGATGGGCGGCAGAACCGTTGACGTAACCTGCCGAGACGCCGGGCAGCCGCAGTTTCGTACCGATGACGGTGGCATCCTCTCGACCGCCCCATTCGGATGCCACACGCTGTATGGCGCGCGCGGAGGATGTGCCTGAGCCCGCCAGCATGCAGCCGATCGTGTCGAGAATTCCATGCCGGAGAGTCTGGACGTAAGATGCCGGCAGGTCGGCCAGCTTGAGCCCAACGACAAAACGCGCAAGATCACGACTGACGTCTTCCTGTGCAGGCTTTGCCGCGTGCACGTTCATGGGCGAGTCCTCCGCATCCACAACCGGTAGCCGCACCCGGCTCCAAGTTTTTCTAGCCTGTGAATGTTGCTTCGCATATAAAAAAAACTCTTGCAACCTTGTCATGGTGCGTAGACAGAGATTTCTGCCGACAGACCCGAGTTTCGCTGAGGGTGTTACGGCATTTAAGCATAGTGCTTGACGCAGTTGCGTCAGTGGAAATGAAAGACGGTAAGGATGCAGGGCGTTTCGTTCGCGGGAAACCGGACGGTCAAGATGATTGCGGTGGACGATCCGCGACCGGGACGGGGCGAGGTCGTGCTTGCGATGCGTGCGTCGGGCATGTGCGGGAGCGATTTGCATTACTACCGATCAGCCTCCGGTTCTGGTGGCCCGGTGGCCTCTGAGAAGGATGCCGGACCGGTGATTGCCGGCCATGAGCCCTGCGGTGATGTCATTGCGGTAGGCGAAGGTGTCGCTGTGGGCGATGCGCGGATCGGCATGCGCGCCATGGTGCATCACTATTGGGGGTGCAGTTCCTGCGACCACTGCCGTTCCGGCTGGGCGCAGATGTGCACGGAAGTCCAGCCGCACATCTACGGCGTCAACCGCCATGGCGGCCACGCGCCATATCTGAAGGTCCCGGCACGGACACTCGTGCATCTACCGGATGAACTGAGCTACGCCGCGGGTGCGGCTATTTCCTGTGGCACTGGCACCGCCTTTTTTGCGCTCAAGCGCATGGGACTGGCCGGTCGCGAAACAATCGCGGTTTTCGGACAAGGGCCGGTCGGTCTGGCGGCGACCCAACTGGCGGTCGCGCAGGGTGCGCGCGTTATCGCACTCGACATCAGCCCCGAGCGGCTAGCGCATGCCGATCGGCTTGGCGCGTGGAGGACCTTGAACTCCGCTGACGTCGATCCGGTCGCGGCGATCCGCGAGATCACTGGCGGAGGCGTTGAGATGGCGATGGACACGTCTGGTGTCACTGCCGTTCGTGGTCAGGCGGTGAAATCGGTGAAGGCGTGGGGAACGGTTGGCCTTGTCGGCGCAGGCGGCGATCTTCGGATCGCTATCGCGGATGTCATGCGTAAGCAGGTAACCATAATGTCGTCGTGGACATTCCCCAACACCGGTCAAAGCGAATGCGCGCGCTTCGTCTCGGATCGCGGCATCGATGTTGAAGCGGTGTTTACAAACCGTTGGAAACTCGATGAGGCGGATCAGGCGTACAAACTTTTCGACCAGCAGAAGACCGGCAAAGGCGTGTTCCTGCTCTGACGAAATCGGAAGCCGGATCCATCAGAGATTGAAGATCACCAGCCGCTCATCTGTCATATCGCGGATGGCATAACGCGGGCCTTCGCGACCGATTCCCGAGTTCTTGATTCCGCCATATGGCATCTGGTCGGTCCGCCAAGTCGACGAGCCGTTGACGACGACGCCGCCGAAGCGAAGCGCGCGAATTGCTTTGAACGCGAGCTTCATATCGTTGGTGAAAAGGCCGCAATGGAGCCCATACGGCGTGTCATTGACCTGGGCGAGGACCGCGTCGAAATCGCCATACCGGTGGACGACCGCCACGGGGCCGAAGATTTCTTCGTCCACGACCTTCATGCCGGGATGAGCGTTGGCGATCACAGTCGGTTCAAACTGCGCGCCTTTGCGGCCGCTGCCGGTTAGGATATGTGCACCACCAGCAACGGCCTCCTTTATCCAGCCTTCAATCCGGTCCGCCGATCTCTCGTTGATGAGTGTCCCGATATCCGTGTCTTCCTCGACCGGGTTGCCGACCTTCAGGGCGCGGATGCGCTTCACGAAGGCGTCCACGAACGCGTCGTAGCGGCTCGAGTGAATGTAGAGGTTTTGCACCGACAGACAGCTTTGCCCCGCGAGGCGCGTCGCATTGAGTGCGCATGTCGGGGCTGCGACGTCGATGTCGGCGTCGGCGTGCACGATCGTTGGACCGGTGCCGCCGAGCTCCAGGGCCACCCGTTTCAGACCGCAGGTCGATTTGATCAATTCGCCGACGCGCGCCGATCCCGTGAAAGAAATGAAATCCACGCGTGGGTCGCTTGCCAGCATCGGTCCTACGGTGTCTCCGTAGAGCACGTTGACCCATCCGGCCGGAATGCCTGCGTCGACAATGATCCTGGCCAATTCGTTGACGACCAGCGCGCCCTGCGCCGGCGCCTTCAGCACCACTGAATTTCCAGCGGCAATGGCCGGCGCTACCTTGTGCCATGCAAGATTGAAGGGTGCATTGAACGGTGTGATCCCCGCGACAACGCCGACGGGAAAGCGCCACATAACGGCAAGCTTGCCATCGCCATTCGGATGGCCATCGATCGGAACCTTGTCACCCTCGATGCGGACGGCCTCCTCGGCGCACATCATGAGCAACGGCGCGCAACGGCCGACCTCGATGCGTGAATCGCGAATCGGCTTACCAAGTTCGGCCGTCATGAGTTGGGAGATGGCTTCGGCACGTTCCGTAATCAGAACGGCCGCGCGCCGCAGCATATCCCCTCGCTGAAGGGCAGGCGTTGCCGCGACACTTGCTTTCGCGGTGACCGCGGCGGCGAGCGCGTCTTCCAAGTCTAACGGCTGAGACTCAGGGAAGTTTCCGGCAATGCTTCCGTCATAGGGGTTGATGGACTGACGCCGCGACGTCCCCTTACGCCAGGCTCCAGCGATCAGCATCATTGCCTGTGACATGCAAATCTCCCGCGATTACTCTTCCTGTATGTGAAGTAAGTTTTGTACACAAGAATAAATCGGGCACGGCTTGGCCCTACAGGTTGGCAGACGGGAGGTCCGGATAAGGGTGCCAGATGCTGCAAAACCCGGTCTGCACCAGAAGAGAAGCCTTGACAGATATTCTCATGAATGAAAGTAATTTCGGATATGTGAATGATGTAGGTCATTCAAAGTTGGGGCTGATCGAGGACGAAGAAGCCTCTCGGACCGTAGGGAGGACGAGCGAGTGACCCGTTACACTATTCGTGGATTCATCGACGATGCCAAGAAGATCATGGCGCGCGATGCTCCGCTTGCTCAGCGCCAGGACGAGTTCGCCGACCGCATGTCGCTGCTGTCGAAGCGTGACGATCTCCTTCGCTCGGGATTGGCCATGGGGCCGGCCGATGCGTCGACACAGAACTATCTCCTCTGGCGCGAGAAGCCTTACATCTTTCTTGGGCTGGCACAGTTCGACCAGCACTACACCTCTCCGATCCATGAACATGACAGTTACTGGGTGGTTGCGTGCGGTTATCGCGGCCGCGACCGGTGGGACATGTATGAGCGGGTCGATGATCAATCGGAACCCGGTCACGCTGATCTGAATATGTATGATCAATACGATCTTCCCCCCGGCGCCACGGCTGTGATGCAGCCGCCACCACGGTCGATCCATTCTCACAACAATCAGTTCCAGGGCATTACCCAGGAGCTGATTTTCTCGATGGCTGAGCCGAGCGATCCAAACCGGCGCATCGTCTACGACCTCGATGAGAAAAGCGCGCGCCTGTCCGAGTGGAAGCCGAACGGCATGTATCTCGGCGGCGACTATCCCGGCCCAACTCTGAGGACCGCAGACAGGCTTCGCGATGTCGGCGAGCGCGTCCGCAACTTTGCGCGTCAGGCGTTCTGTCCAATTTGCGAAATGGCCCGGATGTCGCGTTTCCGCGCTGACGATCCACTCGCTGCGACTGCATAACCACCACGACCACGGACTATTGGGAGGAAGATCATGACATCAAGAATCATAAAGGCCCGGCGCGCGCTGGCCGCTGCACTGCTGTTTGGATCGGTGACGTTCGCCGCCCCCGCATCCGCCGAGACAACGCTGACGCTCGCTTCATATGTGCCGGAGCATGCCGCTTCGGCCACGTCGATCAAAGCGTGGGCGGACGAGGTCACCAAGCGGACCAACGGAGAGCTTAAGTTCCGTTTCTTCTGGGCCGGGTCGCTGCTTCCGGCAGCCGACATGGCACAGGGTGTGCGTGATGGCCGCGCCGACATCGGCCTCGTTGCGCAGGTGTACATCCCCTCGCGCCTGCCGCTGTCGACCGTCGACTCGGTGCCCTTCATGACATCCAACGTGCGCGCTTTTGGACATGCGTTCGTGGACATGTATGCCGAGTCCGAAGCTATGCAGGCGGAGTATGCGAATAACGGTCTTCACATGCTGTTCTTCGCACCCGCAGACGAGAACCTGTTCTACTCCAAGACCGAACTGAATGGTGTCGCCGACCTTAAGGACAAGCGGATCCGTGCGATCGGCCTCGGTGCGCCGGCCTTGCAAGCCGTTGGCGCTAGCCCTGTCGCGATTAGCCAGGACCAGGTCTATGAATCGCTGAACAAGGGGCTTCTGGATGCAACATCCGGCGCAACGATGGATCTCGGCGTGGACTTCGGCTTCCACACTGTAGCGCCCAACATCATCGATCCAAACTACGGCATCTACGCCAGCGGTTCTTACTCGATCAATAAGGCGAAGTATGACGCGCTCGATCCTGCGGTAACGACCGTTCTTGACGAGATGGCCGGCAAGTTCCTCGACGATTACTTCTTCCCGGACATGCAGGCCGCTGTCGCCGAGCGTTGCGATAAGGCGTTAGCGGCTGGCGCGAAAATCATCGTCTGGGATTCGAAGGAGACCGAGGCCTGGAAGACGGCGATCGGTGATACGGCGCGGCAGAAGTGGCTGGAGACTGCGGCGGCCACTGGTGCTGACGCGGAAGCATTCCTCGCCTCGTACGAGGCCAAGGTTCGCGAGAACGAGAAGACCATGCCGTGGGACGGCGCAGGTGAATCCTGTGCTGCAAAGGCCGCCTCGCGCTGATCCGGCACTCCGCTTAGCAAAGCGATCGCGTCGCACGTGGCCAGGCTGTGCTGCGCGAATACGCTTGGAAAGAACCGAGAATGCGATCTGGATCAATACGGCGCGTCTGGAACTCCGTCACGACCATGGCAGCATGGACCTCGGGCATCGGCATAGCACTGCTGATGTTGCCTACTGTTGCTGACGTAACCTATCGGAAGGTCATAGGGCCAAGCCTCGCAGGTATGGTTGAGGTCAGCGAGGTCGGCGTCGTGATCGTCGCGTTCCTCGCCATGGCAGCCGCGCTTCGCCGGGGCGCCCATGTAGGAACACCGATCTTCACCAGCCAGTTGAATCCAACGCTGGCGGAACGGTTGCGCATATTGGGCTGCCTGGTCATCTGGATTGCGCTTGCTTTGATGGTCTGGGGTTCCTGGCAGATTGCAGTGGAATCCTTCCAGGTCCGGGAGTTCCGCTTCGGTCTCGTCCAGATGCCGATTTGGCCAGCAAAGATGGCTGTGCCGGTTGGCCTCGTGCTGATGCTCATCGAGTTGACGATTCAGATCTGGGAACGCTTTACCGGTGCGCGCCACGGGACGATCAGCCATGACGCCTGAGATCATCAGCGTCGGCGCCGTCGTCGTTTTCATCGCACTCATCCTGATCGAGGTTCCAGTCGCTTTTGCGCTGCTGATAGCGGGCGGCCTCGGAGTTGCTTTGCTCGCGGATCCGTTCATTGCCTTCACAACGATCGCGTCGGCGCCATACTCGGCCGTCGCAAAATACGACTTGCTCATTCTGCCGATGTTCATTCTGCTCGGTGCGATCGTTGCCAACGCGGGCATCGCCTCACGCATCTTCGCGGCGGCGAATTACCTGGTTGGCTGGCTGCCTGGTGGTCTTGGGATCACGACCGTTGTCGCGTGCACCATTTTCGGCGGAATATCGGGCTCGAGCGTGGCCGATGCGGCGACGCTTGGGAAGGTGTCCATCGGCGAGATGCGTGCACACGGATATTCCGCGCGTTTCTCCGCCGGTCTTGTGGCGGCTTCCGGCATGATAGCGATCCTGATCCCCCCCAGCAT
>DATJTE010000051.1:0-2206 GCA_035503715.1 Rhizobiaceae bacterium
AAAGGCGGATGACCTGAAGGAAGGCAAGCAGGATGCCGACGACGAGCACGCCGAGGATCAGGCCGTTCAGGCCCGGGTTGGTGACGAAGGCAGCCGAGATCTGGCGGTAGAGGATAGCCGCGATGAAGCCGGTGATCGCCAGGAAGATGAGCATGGACAGCAGGAAGACCTGCGGGCTCGAAAGTTTGTGGGGATCATAGCCGGATTCGCCGATCGCGACGTCGCTTCCGAAAGCTCTGAATAATGCCATCCGCGCCTCAGCTCCGCACCCGCGCAAATTCTGGCCGCGACTCTAATCGGAATTGTGACGAAAATGAAAGACGGCCGTGACCGGCAAGCGGCTTGGAAGCCACATGAATGACAGGTGAAACTGCCTTTTCCGCGGAATTGACCGGGCGAAATCCTGGCCCATGCGCGGCATCCTTGTGATCGACCGCGAGGTGAGGCGGACTTTACGGGTGCCGATAGGAATCACCGAACGCCTATGCTAGGGGCGCGACAGCCCACCGGAGTCCCGCATGGCCGTCGCATCGAAGAACATCCCCGCGCCTGACCTCGTGCCTGTCCGGCGGGCGCTGATCTCGGTGTCGGACAAGACCGGGCTGACGGATTTCGCCGAGGCGCTTTCGAGGCGCGGGATCGAGCTGTTTTCGACCGGCGGCACGGCGAAGGTTCTGGCGGCCGTTGGTGTACCGGCGCGCGACGTCTCCGAGCTCACCGGCTTTCCGGAGATCATGGACGGCCGCGTGAAGACCTTGCATCCCGGCGTTCATGGCGCATTGCTTGGCATTCGCGACGATCCGGACCATGTGGCGGCCATGGAGGCGCATCACATCGCCGCGATCGATCTCGTCGTCGTCAATCTCTATCCGTTCGAGGATGTGCGCGCCGCGGGCGGCGACTACGCCTCGGTCGTGGAAAACATCGACATTGGCGGCCCGGCGATGCTGCGCGCGGCGGCGAAGAACCACGCCTATGTCGCAGTCGTCACCGATCCGGAAGATTATGCACCGCTGCTCAACGCGCTGGAACTGAATTTCGGCAGCCTGTCGCTGGAGTTCCGCAAGAAGCTCGCCGCGAAAGCCTATGCGCGCACAGCGGCTTACGATGCCGCGATCTCCGGCTGGTTCGCCGATACGCTGGGTGTCGAGCATCCGACCTGGCGCGCTTTCGGCGGTAGGCTCGACAGCGTCATGCGCTATGGCGAGAACCCGCATCAGTCGGCGGGTTTTTATGTGTCGGGCGATAAGCGCCCGGGCGTGGCGACGGCCAAGCAGTTGCAGGGCAAGCAGCTCTCCTACAACAACATCAACGACACCGACGCGGCTTTCGAACTGGTCGCTGAGTTCGACCCGAAACAAAGCGCGGCGGTTGCGATCATCAAGCACGCCAATCCCTGCGGCGTCGGCGTCGGAACGTCGCTCAAGGATGCTTATGCGAAGGCGCTGCGCTGCGATCCGGTGTCCGCCTTCGGCGGCATCGTCGCGGTCAATCGGCTGCTGGATGCCGAAGCGGCGGAAGAGATCGTCAAGACATTCACCGAGGTGATCATCGCGCCGGAGGCTTCGGACGAAGCGGTTGCGCTGATCGCGGCAAAGAAAAATCTGCGCCTGCTGGTCACCGGCGGTGTGCCGGACCCACGCGCGGCGAGCACGATCGCGAAATCGGTTGCGGGCGGGTTGCTTGTGCAGAGCCGCGACAATGCGGTGGTCGATGATCTCGAGCTCAAGGTCGTGACCAGGCGCGCGCCGACCGAGGCGGAGCTTGCCGATCTGAAGTTCGCGTTCCGTGTCGCCAAGCATGTCAAGTCGAACGCCATCGTCTATGCGAAAGATGGCGCCACCGTCGGCGTCGGCGCCGGGCAGATGAGCCGGGTGGATTCGTCCCGCATCGCTGCCGGCAAAGCGCGGGATGCCTCGGAGGCTGCCGGCCTCAGCGAGCCGCTGACCAAGGGCTCCGTCGTGGCGTCGGACGCGTTCTTCCCCTTCGCCGACGGGCTTTTGTCAGCGATCGAGGCAGGCGCGACGGCGGTCATCCAGCCCGGCGGGTCGATGCGCGACGACGACGTCATCAAGGCCGCCGACGAGCACGGCATCGCCATGGTCTTCACCGGCGTGAGGCATTTCCGCCATTAGTTGACTGCCTCTCATCTGTGAACTATAATTCACAGATGATCGAAGTCCGCCAGACCGCAGAGTTTCGCGAC
>DATJTE010000052.1:0-2353 GCA_035503715.1 Rhizobiaceae bacterium
GCTTGTCCGGCTCCTTCAGGCTGAGATAATCGAGCTCCGGGATGCCGCAGCCATCCGGCGAATATCTCGCGATCAGGCCGTCGTCGCTGACCAGACTGTCCTCGGAGAACTCGTACTGCTGCTTGTCCTTCTCATTGGGAAGGCGGTAGGTCGTGAGCTCGTGACCGGTCGCGATGTCGAATGTCTTGACGGTAGACCAGCCGACGGCAATCACGCTCCTTAGGTCCGGCGCGAGCCGAAGCGCGATGATGTGCATGCCTTGTTCTTCGGTACGTGAGGCGAAATCAAAGCTGAGTTTCTTTTCGCGCTTCTTCAGGTCCCAGACGACCAGTCTGCCTCCGCTGGTCCCTGAAACGAGCAGGCTGCCGTCGGGGCTCGGCGCCAGGGCGGAGGGTTCGTCGACGTCTCCATGGTCGACGCCCTTCTGCAGCAGCGCGATCTGCGTTCCGCTTGCCACGTCCCAGAGCCGGATCGATCCGTCCTTGTGGGCGGAAATGATCTGCTTGTGGTCGGGCGTGAACACGGCGGCCCTGGCGAAGGCCGGGTAGAGGATGCTGCGGACGAGCCGCTGCGAGGCGATATCCCAGAGATACACGCCGCGCCGATCGAACACCACCAGTTCCGATCCGTTGGCGGAGAAGACGGCACGCGCGTCCTCCTCCAGATTGACGCGGTCGGGCACGATGGTGACGGGGAGGCTGTCGGCGCTTTCGGCGGGCGCGGCAAAGCACAAGAAAATCTGCAACAGCGGCACCAGGGCCGCCTTGAGCCAATTCCTGGTCACGTGACTTCCTCAAGGAAAACAGCAATGGCGCAGTGATGTGGTCTCGCGCTGGAAATAGGTCGGACCCAGGCGAACAGACGGATGCTATCGCGCCGGCCAAATCGATGGCAAGACATTGGTATTGTCCGCTGGAGCGCCGGTTCGCGGTCCAGATCGGAATTTGCATCCTCGCCCATGGTGAGCAAAGCTCCGCCGTGGCCTGTCATGGTAATGTGCCGGGGCCTCTTCAGGTGATGGGCGATGACCGAGATCAAACCTGACCAGTTCGAGATGCGGCGGCTGGAGTCGCTCTCCAACACCATCTTCGGCGTGGCGATGACGCTGCTCGCCTATGGCCTGCCCAACGCCGCGCATTTCGAGGCCGCGCCGACATGGGGCGATCTCTATAATGCCTATGCCGGCAAGCTGAGCGGGATGATCATGAGCTTCATCATCGCCGGCGTATACTGGTTCAGCCATCAGCGTCGGCTGGCGCACCAGCCGGTGGGCGGGCGCGGCGAGGTGATACTGAACCTGCTGTTCCTGCTGTCGATCATTCTGTTGCCGGTGACCAACGGGCTTAACGGCAACTATGGCCTGACCGGCGCGGTCGCCGTGCTTTACGGCCTGCATCTGATCGCGATTGCAAGCCTCAATGCCCTGCTGTGGCGGATGGCGACCGGGCCTGGCCTGCATCCGGAGTTTGCGGCCTCCGCGTTTCCCCTGCTGGTGTTCGTGCCCGGCACCATCATCGCGGCGCTGGCGCCGCGCTATGCGATATTCTTCTGGCTGCTCGGCTTCGGCGGCCTTCTGGTGCGCCGGTTCTTCCATGGCGAGGTCGGCACTTGAGGTCGCGTCACGCCGGCCGGTTCGTTTCCGGCAAGCCGGTGCCGGGGAGATAGACCCTGATCGGCCGGATCTCATAGACCGCGGTCGGGTTGGCGCGGCGCAGCTCGCGCGCGGCCGCAAGCGCCGCCTCGTCGTCGGCGACGTCGACGATATAGAACCCAAGCAGCTGCTCCTTGGTCTCGGCAAACGGGCCGTCGACCGCAACACCGGCGCCGGGCCCGCGCAGGGTGCGTGCCTTGCCGGTTTCACCAAGCCGCGCCGCCGGCCCGAGACTTCGCGTCTGATGCAGCTTCTCGTGCGCCTTGCCGAGCTCCTTCATCAAGGCCGCGTCCTGTTCGGCGGTCCAGGACATGACCTCGGCTTCCTCGTGATAAGCCAGAATGGCGTAGAGCATCTCTTTTCCTTTTTCTTTTCAGGACTCCGTGTCCCAAGGACGTTCGGGCAGGGCGGTTTCCGACATTTTGCCCTCACGCTCGTTTCATCCGCGTAGCGTGCGCTTCGTCACCGTGAAACACCCCGGAAACCCGATAAATCCACCTGGACGTGAACGCGGTCTTTTGGGGAACCGACTGATGGCCAGAACGCAGGCAAGCAGAAAGCGGAGAACGTCATGTCACGCCAGCAGCCCCGGATCATCAGCGACAGCGCCAAGGCGCCAGCCTCGTCGCCAATCGGCGACCGGCACGATTTGATCGGCCATCACCGCTACTACGGCAGCTCGGCCATCGATGGCGAGCGCCT
>DATJTE010000053.1:0-13710 GCA_035503715.1 Rhizobiaceae bacterium
GCTGGATGAGGCCATGGCGATCGAGGACGGCGACGTTGTGCTGGTGCCGAGGGGGTATCATCCCTGCGCGGCCGCGCACGGCTACGATCTCTATTACCTCAATGTGATGGCCGGTCCGAAACGGACGTGGAAGTTCTACAACGCCAAGGAGCACGAGTGGCTGCTGAAAGCCTGACCGCGTTCAGGTCAGCACCAACAGCTCCACGCGATCCGCCGCGAACTGCGTCTCCGTGAACTGGATCGGCCGTCCATCCATATCGACATTGACGGACAGCGTGATCAGCACGATCGCGCCGGGCGAAAGCTTCAGATGGTCCAGGTCCGATGCATCGGCGTGACGCGCCGAGACGATTGTCGATTTGCGCAGATAGTCGTCGATGCCAAAACTCTTGAATGCGGCGGTGATCGAACCGGATTTGCGATAGGCTTTCTCAAAGCCCTTGAACTGTGCCGCGTCCAACCAGCCGGTCGCGCGGGAGATCGGCCGGCCGTCCGCCTCGCTCAGCGTTTCGAGGCGAATGACGCTCGCGCCTTCGACAAGATCGAGCGCCTCCGCGACATGAGCCGACGCTGGCTCGACAGCGTGTTCGATCAGATTACTTTTGCGCTCGCGCGTTTGGCCTTCTAGGCCAGCGGAAAATCGCGTGCGCGTCGAGATCGGATAAGACAGCCGCTTGCGGCTCTCGACAAACGTGCCGCGTCCCTGCTCGGCGCGCAGCACGCCCTCCTGGATCAGCGCCGATATCGCACTGCGCACCGTGTGGCGGTTGACGCCGAAGCGTTTTGACAAATCGATTTCCGGCGGCAGACGGCCGTCGATGGCGAGCGCGCCAGCACTTATGCCCTGCCGGATCTGATCGGCGATCTGGCGCCATAGGGCCACGCCGCTGCGCCGCTCGACCGTTTCCGTCTTGGCCATCTTCACCCCTGTCATCCGCCCGTCATGGACAAGCGGTATCGATTGAGTATAATTTGTATAGTTGTCTAGAGCAATAGACAAATTGCAGGAACGCAAACGTGAAGTATCAACGCAGACCGGAAGCCGAGGAAAACGCGGCGCGGAAAGAAGCGATGGCGGTGCTGTCCGCTACGCCCATTGCGGAGCTGAGGCGGCTGTGGAGCGAGGCGGCATTGCCGGAAGAGGCGGCGCCCGTGCGCGGCCCGGAGACTGGCCTGGTGACGGTGCGGGGGCGCATAGGCGGCGGTGGCGCGCCGTTCAATCTGGGCGAGGCGACCGTAACCCGTGCGACGGTGCGCCTAACCAACGGCCGCGTCGGTCATTCCTATGCGCTCGGACGCGACCGTGACAAGGCAAGGCTGGCGGCGATCGCCGACGCGCTGTGGCAGGACCCTGCGCGCCGCGCGGAGGTCGAGGCGAAACTGCTCGTACCGTTGCGGACGGCTTCGGCGGAAGCGGACCGCAAGCGCCGCACCGAAACGGCGGCGACGAAGGTCGACTTCTTCACCATGGTGCGCGGAGAGGATTGATGCGGACCGAAACAATCGATGGCGGTTTTGCCGAACCGGTCTTCGCGGCGCAGTCGGTGTTCCGTGCGGTGATGGACGCGATGGCGCGACCGGGCACAGTGCAGCCGATCGCGAGCCTGGCCACGCCGCCGAAGCCGTTGTCGGCGACGGCGGCGGCCGTGGCGCTGACATTGTGCGATCACGACACGCCACTCTGGCTTGATCCATCGCTTGCTGCTTCGGCCGAGGTGAAGGCATGGCTCGGTTTCCACAGCGGCGCGCCGATCGAGACGTCGCCGACCGCCGCGCATTTCGCGCTTGTGTCCGATCCCGCCGAATTGGTGGCGCTGGAGAATTTTGCGCAAGGGTCGCAGGAATATCCGGATCGCTCGGCGACGTTGATCCTGCAGGTCACGAGTCTCACGGACGGCGCGCCTCTCGTTCTCGAAGGGCCGGGCATCGAGACAAAAACGCAGATCTCGCCCCATCCGTTGCCACGCCATTTCGTCGAGCAGTGGAAGCAGAACCGGGCGCGGTTTCCCCGCGGCATCGACATCGTGCTGGCGGCACCTGGCGCGATTGCCTGCCTGCCGCGCACGGTACGCATCTCGCATTCAGTCTCGACATTGGAGGCATGACATGTACGTCGCGGTAAAAGGCGGCGAGGCCGCCATCCAGAATGCCCACACGCTGCTCGCTGACCGTCGGCGCGGCGACCGGTCCGTACCGGCCATCCGGCTCGAGCAGATCGTCGAGCAACTGGCGCTGGGTGTCGATCGCGTGATGGCGGAAGGCTCGCTTTATGACCGTGAGCTGGCGGCGCTGGCGATTGTCCAGTCGCGCGGCGACCTGATCGAGGCGATCTTCCTGGTGCGCGCCTATCGCACGACGCTGCCGCGCTTCGGCTATACGCGGCCGGTCGAGACAGGGCAGATGCTCTGCGAGCGGCGCGTCTCGGCGACCTACAAGGATCTGCCCGGCGGCCAGGTGCTTGGGCCGACCTTCGACTACACGCACCGCCTGCTCGATCCCGGGCTGGCGTCCGGAGCGGAGGTCGCAGAGCCGGTGGCGCGTGACGATGCGTCAGAGCCTATGATGCGCGTTTCCGACATTCTCGCGCATGAAGGACTGATCGAGCCGGATGGAAAGATGCCGGACGATCATGTCGCCGGCGACATCACGCGCGAGCCGCTCGAATTTCCGATGGAGCGCGACATCCGTCTGCAGGCGCTGGCGCGCGGCGACGAAGGTTTTCTGCTGGCACTCGGCTATTCGACACAGCGCGGTTACGGCCGCACGCATCCCTTCGTCGGCGAAGTGAGGATGGGAGAAGTCGAGATCGAGCTCGATGTGCCGGAGCTTCCGTTCCCGGTGTCGCTCGGCCGCATCCGCGTGACCGAGTGCCAGATGGTCAACCAGTTCAAGGGCTCGGCCAAGGCGCCGCCTCAGTTCACGCGCGGCTACGGGCTGGTGTTCGGCCAGTCGGAGCGCAAGGCGATGGCGATGTCGCTTTGCGATCGCGCGCTGCGCGCCGCCGAGTTCGGCGAGGATGTCGTGGCGCCGGCGCAGGACGAGGAGTTCGTCATCTCGCACTCCGACAATGTGCAGGCGACCGGCTTCGTCGAGCATCTGAAGCTGCCGCACTATGTCGACTTCCAGGCCGAGCTTGGCCTCGTGCGAAAAATGCGGGCCGAACACGACGCGCGCGCCGAGGGCGAGCGGACCGAACTGCCGGAGGCCGCGGAATGAACATGCAAGCCGACATCGCGACCTACAATTTCGCCTACCTCGACGAGCAGACGAAACGGATGATCCGCCGCGCGATCCTGAAGGGCATCGCCATCCCCGGCTATCAGGTGCCTTTCGCGTCGCGCGAAATGCCAATGCCATATGGCTGGGGCACCGGCGGTGTCCAGGTGACCGCGTCGATCATCGGACCGAACGACGTGCTGAAGGTGATCGACCAAGGCGCCGACGACACGACGAATGCCGTCTCCATTCGCGCCTTCTTCAGGAAGGTCGCCGACGTCGAGGTCACGACCGAAACGGCGAAGGCGACGATCATCCAGACGCGGCACCGCATTCCCGAACATCCGCTGACCGAAGGCCAGGTGCTGGTCTATCAGGTGCCAATCCCGGAGCCGCTGCGCTTCCTCGAACCCCGCGAGACCGAGACGCGCAAGATGCATGCGCTCGAAGAATACGGTCTGATGCATGTGAAGCTTTATGAGGACATCGCCAAGCACGGGCGCATCGCGACGACCTATGCCTATCCGGTGAAGGTTGAGGGGCGTTACGTGATGGACCCGTCGCCGACGCCGAAATTCGACAATCCGAAGATGCATATGTCGCCGGCGCTGCAGCTCTTCGGCGCGGGTCGCGAGAAGCGCATCTATGCCGTGCCGCCCTTCACGCAAGTTGTGAGCCTCGACTTCGAGGACCATCCCTTCGAGGTCCAGACCTTCGACCAGCCCTGCGCGCTCTGCGGCGCCGAGCAGGTCTATCTCGACGAAGTGATCCTCGACGATCGCGGCGGACACATGTTCGTCTGCTCGGACACGGACCATTGCGAAAAGCGCCGAGCCGACGGCCACACCGGCTATCTGGCCGAGGAGGTAGCATGACCGCCGACGAGCCTCTTCTCCGCGTCACGTCGCTCTCGAAATTCTACGGCGCCCGCACCGGCTGCGCGGATGTCTCGTTCGACCTGTGGCCTGGCGAGGTGCTGGCGGTCGTCGGCGAATCCGGCTCCGGCAAGACGACGCTGCTCAACTGCTTGTCGACGCGGCTGCTGCCGAGCCACGGCACGGCAAGCTACCGCATGCGCGACGGCGTGTGGCGCGACCTCTACCGTATGAGCGAGGCGGAGCGCCGCTTCCTGATGCGCACCGACTGGGGCTTTGTCCACCAGAACCCGGCGGACGGTTTGCGCATGACGGTCTCGGCCGGCGCCAATGTCGGCGAGCGGCTGATGGCGGTCGGCGACCGGCATTATGGCAAGATTCGTGCGGCGGCCGTGGATTGGCTCGGTCGCGTCGAGATCGACGAGGATCGTGTCGATGATGAGCCGCGCGCCTTTTCGGGCGGCATGCGGCAGCGCCTGCAGATCGCCCGCAATCTCGTGACCTCGCCGCGGCTGATGTTCATGGACGAGCCGACCGGCGGACTGGATGTGTCGGTGCAGGCGCGCCTGCTCGATTTGCTGCGTGGGCTGGTCTCCGATCTTGGCCTTGCGGCGGTCGTCGTCACGCACGATCTGGCGGTGGCGCGGCTGCTGTCGCAGCGCATGATGGTGATGAAGGACGGCCGCGTCGTCGAAACCGGCCTGACCGACCGCGTGCTCGACGATCCGCGCGAGCCGTATACGCAGCTTCTCGTGTCCTCGATCCTGCAGGTGTGACGATGGCTACCCCTCTCGTCGTCTCGGACGTCGCCAAAAGCTTCACCATGCACCTGCGCGATGGCGTTCGCCTCGGCGTGGTCGAAGCGGTGTCCTTCGCCATCAAGGCCGGCGAATGCGCCGTTCTTGGTGGGCCGTCGGGCGCGGGCAAGAGCTCGATCCTGAAAATGGTCTACGGCAATTACGCCGTCGACGGCGGCCAGATCATCGTCCAGCACGAAGGCAGACTGATCGACATCGCCTCGGCCAACCCGCGTACCATGATCGCCATCCGCCGCCATACGATTGGCTATGTCAGCCAGTTCCTGCGCGTCGTGCCGCGCGTTTCGGCGCTCGATGTCGTCGCCGAACCGCTGGTGGCGCGCGGCGAGGACAAGGAGGCGGCGCGGGGCAGAGCGCGCGAACTGCTGTCGCGCCTCAATCTGCCGGAGCGTCTCTGGTCTCTGGCGCCGGCGACATTCTCCGGTGGCGAGCAGCAGCGCGTGAACATCGCGCGCGGCTTTATCACGTCTCATCCAGTGCTGCTGCTCGACGAGCCGACGGCCTCGCTCGACGCCAGGAACCGCGAGGTCGTGATCGATCTGATCGCCGAGAAGAAGCAGGCCGGTACGGCCATGCTCGGCATCTTCCACGACCAGGATGTGCGCGACGCCGTTGCCGACACGATCATCGACGTCACCGAATTTGCTCCCGGACGCGCCGCGGCATGAAGACGAAGCATTTGTCCGAGAAGCCTTATGTCCATCCAAGTGCCGAGGTCGACGAGAAGTCGGTGCTCGGCCGCTGGACCGAAATCGGCGAGCGCTGTCGTGTTTCCGAGGCGGTGCTCGGCGACTATTCCTATATGACCCAGGACTGCCAGATCTGGTGCGCCGAAATCGGCAAATTCTCGAACATTGCTGCCTCCGTCCGGCTCAACGCCACCAATCATCCGGTGCATCGCCCGACGCTGCATCACTTCACCTATCGCGCCTCCGACTATTGGGACGATGCTGAGCACGAGCAGGATTTTTTCGCCGCTCGGCGCGCGAAGAAAGTTTTCGTCGGCCACGACACCTGGCTCGGCCATGGCTCGACCGTCCTGCCCGGCGTCACCGTCGGCGACGGCGCGTGCGTCGGGTCGGGCGCGGTGGTGACCAAGGATGTCGCGCCCTACACGATCGTTGCCGGCGTGCCGGCCAAGCCGATCCGCGAGCGTTTCGACCGCAAGACCGCGGAGCGCTATCAGGCGCTCGCGTGGTGGGATTGGGATCACGCCAAGCTGCGCGAGTCGCTGGACGATTTCCGCGAACTGTCGGCCGAGGCGTTTCTCGAAAAGCACGGCGGGTAGCGCACACTTTCCCGTTGCCACGCTCCGGCTTTTGCCGGCCTGGCCATTGTCAAAGAGCACACCTCGATCTTCTGAGGTGGTAGTTCGGGAAGCGGGCGCGGGGCCGAGCCTTCCGAAACTAATATATGGCACGGTCTCCCGCGCCCCGCCGACGCTCTTTCCCTGGGCTTGGTGGGCTGGCCTGAGCATTTGCGCCGCCAGCGCTGACCGCCTCCAAGAACCGGGTCTTGGGGATCGACTCCCTAAGCGGCACGACCATAGTGCCACCGGCCCGGACGCCGTCTCCCTCCCCTGAAACCTGGTCTAGATCCAGGGTCCCGATGAGGGCGATGAGCGAATTATCCCATGCGGCGGATACCCCGTGGACAGATTCAGAAAAAAGATTGCTGACAGCTACTGACATTCGACGTGGACCCGCTGCCCTGTGGACCGTAACAAAACTGTCACCGATCCGACACCGCAGCTTCACTCGACTGCTCTAGGCGAAACACCCGTGCGCATATGAAATGCGAGGGATGATCCATGCTGCAAATTCGCGACGTGACGCGCCGGTTCGGCAAGAACACCGCGGTCGACAATGTCGCGATCGATATTCCGGAAGGCCAGATGGTGGGTATCATCGGCCGTTCGGGCGCGGGTAAATCCACGCTGCTTCGCATGATCAACCGTCTCATCGATCCCTCGCAGGGGTCGATTTTTTTTGCCGGCACCGAGGTGTCGAAGCTAAGCGGCGCGCCGCTGCGCCGCTGGCATCGCGACTGCGCGATGATCTTCCAGCAGTTCAACCTCGTGCCGCGTCTCGACGTGCTGACCAATGTTCTGCTCGGCCGGCTGAACCATCGCCGCACCTCGCTCAATCTGCTCGGCGTGTTCTCGCAGGAAGAACGCGCCCGCGCGATCTCGGCGCTGGAGCGCCTCGACATTGCGCATACGGCGCTACAGCCGGCCGGCACGCTATCCGGCGGGCAGCAGCAGCGCGTCGCCATCGCGCGCGCGCTTATGCAGGAGCCGAAGGTGATCCTCGCCGACGAGCCGATCGCGTCGCTCGATCCACTGAACGCCAAGGTCGTGATGGACTCTCTGCAGGACATCAATCTGCGCGAGGGACTGACCGTCGTGACCAATCTGCACACGCTCGACACCGCCCGCACCTACTGCAACCGCATCATCGGCATGGCCAAGGGCAGGGTCGTGTTCGACGGGCCGCCCGAACAGTTGAACCGCGAAGCCATCCGCCAGGTTTATGGCGCCGATGCCGAAGGCGCGGACATTTCCGAGGCCATCACATCCACCAGCGTGTCGTTCGGCAAACCACGCGTCTTCCAATCCGCCGGCCCGCTCGAACCCGCCTACCCGGGATACTGAGCGGCCAGGGTCGTACCGCCCGCGTAAAGGGCACGTCAAAACACACGAGATCAGGGCCGGCCAAAAAGCCGGCCGCAACAGGAGAGAAGTCAATGTTGAAGAAAATCCTGCTGGGCGCAGTGTCCGTCGCGACGCTCGCCATCGGCTCCGCCACCGCCGAGGACCTGAAGGAGTTCCGCATCGGCCTGATCGGCGGCGAGAACGAAGCCGACCGCCTGCGCAACTTCCAGTGCCTGGTCGACCAGCTCCCGGCCGTGCTCGGCGTCGAGAAGGTGTCGCTGTTCCCGGCGGCTGACTATGACGGCACGATCCAGGGCCTGCTCGGCGGCACCCTCGACTATGCCGAATTAGGCGCTTCGGGCTATGCCAAGGTCTATCTCGAGAACGCCACCGCGGTTGAGCCGATCCTCACCACCGTGCAGACCGACGGCTCGACCGGCTATTATACGATCATGGTCGCCAAGGCCGACTCCGGCATCAAGACGCTCGAGGACCTGAAGGGCAAGAAGCTCGGCTTCGCCGATCCGGACTCCACCTCGGGCTACCTGATCCCGGTCACCGCCCTGCCGAAGGACCTCGGCGGCGTTGCCGTGAAGGACTATTTCGCCGAGACAGGCTTCGGCGGCGGCCACGAGAACCTCGTGCTGGAAGTGGTGAAGGGCACGTTCGATGCCGGCACGACCTTCGGTTCGGGCGTCGGGGAGTGGAAGGACGGCTACACCTCAGGCAATCTGCGCAAGATGGTCGACAAGGGCATCCTCGACATGGATGATTTGACCGAAGTGTGGAAGTCGCCGCTGATCCCGAACGGCCCGATCGTCATCCGCACCTCGCTCGACGACGGCATCAAGTCGAAGTTCAAGCAGTACATGATGGACCTGCCGAAGACCGACGCAGCCTGCTTCTCCGCGATCCAGGGCGGCGACTTCACCGGCTTCACCGAGGTGACGCCGGAGTTCTACCAGCCTATCATCGACGCCCGCAAAGCGCAGATCGGCTCCTAAGCCGATCGGGCAGGGCGCGCCGGCGTTCGAGTACGGCGCGCCTACCTTTGTTTGCACTCCCCATGACAGCAAGCGTAACCAGCCCGGCTTTGTCCGAAGCCGGCCTCACCGTCGAACGGCATTGGCGCGAGCTCGCCAATCGCCGGCGGCTCTACACCATCGGCGGACTGCTGTTCATGGTGATCGCCATGAGCGGCTCGCTGTGGTTCGCCAATGACAGCAATGCCGGCAAGTTCTTCGACCGGCTGCCGCATCTGTTCGATTTCGTCGGCGATCTGGCGCCGCGCGACGGCTGGGAGATCTGGCGGGCGCTGTTCGACCTGCCGTCGCCGTATGAGGATGGCAGCCTGAAGTTCGACTACCCCGAGGGCCGAGTGCCGCTGGCCGGCTCGCTCTACATCCCCGAATACGTCTTCAAGATGATCGAGACGATCAACATCGCGCTCGTCTCGACGCTGGTCGGTTTCGCCGGCGGTTTCCTGCTCTGCTTCTTCGCGGCGTCGAACCTCGTCGGCAGCCGCGCCGTGCGGTTTTTCGTGCGCCGCATCATGGAAATCCTGCGCGCCTTCCCCGAAATCGTGATCGCCGGCTTTTTCCTCGCCGTTATGTCGATCGGCGCGATTCCCGCGATCATCGCGGTCTCGATCCACACCATCGGCGCCCTTGGAAAACTGTTCTTCGAGGTGGTGGAGAATGCCGACATGCGGCCCGACGAGGGCCTGCGTGCCTCCGGGGCGAACTGGGTCGAGCGCGTGCGCTTCGGCATCGTGCCGCAGGTCATGCCGAACTTCTTGAGCTACGCGCTGCTCAGGCTCGAAATCAACGTGCGCGCCTCGACCATCATCGGCGCGGTGGGCGGCGGTGGCATCGGCGAGGTGCTGCGCCTGTCGATCAGCCGCAATCATGAGGCGAAGACGCTGGCGATCGTGCTGCTCCTGCTGCTCACCATCATCGCGGTGGACCAGTTCTCGGCGTGGCTGAGAAAACGCCTCGTCGGCGACCAGGCCTTTGCGTTCGGGCGGGGAGACTGACGATGGCTTCGCTCAGCACAACCGATGTCGCGGCAATCCAAGCGCGTTATCCCGACGTCTTTGCCCGGCCGTTCCTGAAGCGGTTCACCGGCCTGCTGGTCGCAGCAGGAGTCGCGATCTATCTCATCTTCGCCTGGTGGCTGTTTTCAGCGAGCGCGGTGCTGACCAATGCCAATTGGGGCATTGCCGGCGCGTATCTGGCCGACTGGGTGACCTATGAGGTTCGCCCGGACATCGAGATCGGCGCCGATGGGCTGGAGGTGACGCTGCCGCGCTTCTCGCCGATCCCCGATGATTACACGCCGGGCTGGCTGAAGAAGGACGCCGATTCTTCGGGCGGGCTGACGGCCGTGACCGTGGAACTTGGCGCGGCAGGGTCGGTGCATGTCGAAGGCGCGACGGTGACCGCGGTGCGCGGTGACGAGACGATTGTCTTCGATCTCGCTGAAGGCAGCGTCACGCCGCGCGGAGAATTGCCTGCGTGGGCCGAACAGCGCCGGCCGGGCGAGAAGGTTCTGCTCGCCTTCGGCTTTCCGGGCAACATCGAAGTGCGCGACGACGAAGTGAAGGTACGCCGCCGCTTCTGGGGCTGGGCGAATTTTCTGTTCGACACGAATTCGCCGTTCTGGGGCAAGTCGGCGGGCGAGGTGACGTCGCTGTTATTTTCAGGCGAGCGGATCGATCCGAACCGCTCGAACGCCGCGGTCGCCTGGAACAACATCCTCAACAATTCCGAGTGGCAGCACGGCGACGTATGGCTGAAGCTGCTGCAGACCATCGTCATGGCGTTTGTCGGAACGGTGCTGGCGACGCTGGTCGCATTTCCGCTCGCCTTCGCGGCGGCGCGCAACATCACCGGAAATCTTCTCGTCAATCAGGTAACGAAGCGCTTCTTCGACTTCCTACGGTCGGTCGACATGCTGATCTGGGCGCTGTTCTTCACCCGTGCCTTTGGTCCGGGACCGCTGGCTGGCATCTCGGCGATCTTCTTCACCGACACCGGCACGTTCGGAAAGCTCTATTCCGAGACGCTTGAGAACATCGACGACAAGCAGCGCGAGGGTATCCGCTCGGTTGGCGCGTCGCCGACTGTCGTGCAGCGCTACGGTGTGCTGCCGCAGGTTCTGCCGGTGTTTTTGAGCCAATCGCTCTATTTCTGGGAATCGAACACGCGCTCGGCGACGATCATCGGCGCCGTCGGCGCCGGCGGTATCGGCCTGAAACTCTGGGAGGCGATGCGCACCAACTCCGACTGGGAAAACGTCGCCTATATGGTGCTGCTGATCCTTTTGGTGGTGTTCGTTTTCGACAATATTTCCGGGTTTTTGAGGCGCCGCCTGATGGGCAGGGCCTAGAGTAAATCGATAGCCGACGAAGAAATCCTCTGGTATTTAGCCGTCATTCTCTCTGGTTCGTGAATCTGTCATGGAAATCGCCTATGGCATCCGGGCCTGAAGGTGCCCCGATGCGTTATGCCCTCTATTTCACGCCTGACCGCGACCACCCGCTGACGCGGCTCGCCGCTGCGTGGCTCGGCCGCGACGTGTTCACCGGCGCGGCACTGCAACCACCGGTGGTGGCTGCTTTTTCGGCCGCGGAAGTCGCCTTCCACACGGCGGCAGCGCGCCGCTACGGCTTCCACGCGACGCTGAAGGCGCCGTTTGCACTCGCGCCCGGCGAAACCGAGGCGTCCCTGGCCGCGGCGCTGGAAAGCTTTACCGCCGCACGCGGACCGGTTTCGATGCCGGCGCTGAAGGTGGCGCGACTTGGTGGATTCTTTGCATTGGTGCCGTCCGCCCCGGCGCCCGAAATGGAGGCATTCGCCGGAGATGTCGTGCGCGACTTCGATCGTTTCCGCGCGCCGCTGAGCGAATCGGAGCTCGAACGCCGCAATCCGGACGCATTGAGCGCTATCGAGTTCGCCAACCTGACGCGCTGGGGTTATCCCTATGTGTTCGAGGCATTCCGCTTCCACATGACGCTGACCGGGCGCATCGGCGCCAACGATGCGGCTCGTATCGAGGAAACGCTGCAGAGCCTGTTTGGGCCGTTGGTTGCCCAGCCTGTGGCGCTCGATTCGCTGACGCTGTTCGTGGAACCTGAACCGGGCGCGCCGTTCACCGTGCTTGCCCATCGGCCGCTTGGCCGCCGCGAGGAAAGAAAGACCGCCTGAAATGCCGACCGAGACCATTCTTTCCAATGCCCGCATCGTGCTCGAGGACGAGATCGTCAGCGGCGCGGTCGCGATCCGCGACGGGCTGATTGCGGACATTTCGGCAGGCAGCTCGACCATCGGCGAAGACCTCGAAGGCGACTATTTGATTCCTGGCTTGGTGGAACTGCACACCGACCATCTCGAAGGCCATTACGCGCCGCGCCCGAAGGTGCGCTGGAACCCGATCGCGGCGGTGCTGGCGCATGACGCACAGGTTGCGACCGCCGGCATCACCACCGTGTTCGACGCGCTGCGCGTCGGCATGGACGATGACTCCGACATCACCAAGGAAGACATGCGCCGCCTGGCGGATGCGATCGAAGACAGCGTCAGGAACGACCGGGTTCGCGCCGATCATTTCATCCATCTTCGTTGCGAGGTTTCCGCGCCCGATTGCCAGCAGGCTTTCGCGCTTTACGACAATGATGACCGCGTCAAGCTCGCGTCGCTGATGGACCACGCGCCAGGCCAGCGGCAGTTCGCCAGCCTCGATGCCTATGCCATCTACTACAAGGGCAAACTGAAGATGAGCGACGAGCAGTTCCGCATCTTCTGCGAGAAGCGTATCGCTCAGTCGGAAAAGAACTCCGCAACGAACCGTGTTGCGGTGTCGGATATTTGCCGTTCGCGCGGCATTGTGCTTGCGAGCCATGATGATGCGACGCAGGCGCATGTCGACGAGTCGGTCGAACACGGCATCCGCGTTGCCGAATTTCCGACCACGCACGAGGCGGCAAAGGCGTCGAAGGACGCCGGGCTTGGCGTGCTGATGGGCGCGCCGAACGTGATGCGCGGCGGCTCGCATTCCGGCAATGTGTCGGCGCGCGAGCTGGCTCAGGAAGGCCTGCTCGACATCCTTTCGTCGGACTACATCCCTTTCAGCCTGATCCAGTCGGCGTTCTTCCTCGGCGAGGTTGTCGACGGCATCTCGCTGCCGCAGGCGATGGCGATGGTGTCGAAGAATCCGGCCGAAGCCGTGGGCTTGACCGACCGCGGCATCATTACGCCAGGCCGCCGCGCGGACCTCGTCAGGGTGCGCGTCGACGAGCATGTGCCGGTGGTGCGCACCGTGTGGCGCGAAGGCCGCCGCGTCGCATGAGCGCGCAGGTCGCCGCACTGGCCGAGCCTGACGCGCAGCCGATCGGCAACGGTGTTTTCATCGCCGTCGTTGGCCCGAGCGGAGCGGGCAAGGATTCCGTCATCCATTTCGCGCAGAATGCCTTGGCGGGCGATGAGCGCGTCCACTTCGTGCGCCGCGTGATCACACGGCCGAGCGATCCGGACGCCGAAGACCACGACACGCTGGAAGAAGCCGAGTTCATCGAGGCGGAACGCGACGGCGCGTTTACGCTGTCGTGGCAGGCGCACGGCTTGCACTACGGCCTGCCGGCGAGCGTCGACGGACGTGTCGCAGACGGCGCCGCGGCGATCGCCAACCTCTCGCGCAATGCGATTCCAGCGCTGCATGCGCGATACGCCAATGTGATCGTCGCGGAAATCACCGCTTCGCCCGAAATCCTCGCCGATCGCTTGTCGGCGCGGGGGCGGGAATCGCGGGGCGAGGTGCTGGCGCGGCTTGCTAGGTCGGCGCCGCTCGATGCTTCGCTGCCTGGCGTCGTGAAGATCGACAATTCCGGCGCGCTCGAAATTGCCGGCGCGCGGTTCGTGGCGATGGTGCGCGAGGCGCTCAGCCAATCTTGAGGACGTGATTGTCCCACATGTAGTCGTGGTGCTCGACGGGCTCTTGGCCGGGCATCGCGATATCGCCGGTGCCGGTCGTGGCGAAGTAGTCCGCGCCGTCGGCGGCGAGACCGCAGACTTCCACCATGCTGCGCGTGTCGAGCGTCTTGCGTGACACCGCGTCGATAATCACGATGTTGTTGCCTTGCGGCGAAGCG
>DATJTE010000054.1:0-26049 GCA_035503715.1 Rhizobiaceae bacterium
GAAGTTCGCGGCCTGCGGGACGGATTTTCCGTGCGCAACGGCATCACTGCCGCGATGATGGCGCGCGAGGGGATCATCGGCGACATCACGGCATTCGAAGGCCGTTTCGGACTCTTCAATGCCTATTTCCGCGGCGAGTACGACCGAAATCGAATCCTCGACCGCCTCGGCAGCAAGTTCGAAGCAACCGACGTTTCGATCAAACCCTGGCCATCCGCGCGTGAGACGCACGCGACGATCCATTGTGCCCTGGAATTGCGCGAGAAGAACAACCTCGACGCGGATTCGATCGAAACCGTTACTCTCACGGTCGGTCGCGCGAACCTGGAGTTCTGCGAACCTGGCGCACAGCGGAAGCGGCCGGCGCGCCGCATGGATGCGCTGAGCAGCCTGCCATTCGCTGTTGCCGTCGCGATGGTGCGCGGCCGCGTCGGCCTCGAATCCTACACCGACAGCGCGCTACGCGATCAAGCGCTGTTGGCGATGGCCGAACGCATAGACTGGAAGCTCGACGAGAAGATTACCGAGGGAACCATCGAGGGCGGCCGCATTACAGTCCGGTTAAAGAACGGCCAGGAGATATCAGGATCGGCTCGCCACGGGTTCGGGCATCCGGGCCAGCCCCTGCCTGACGATGTGAGGCGCGCGAAATTCGAGGACTGCGTCGCAGTCATGCCGCAGCCTATACCGTCGAGCCAGATCGATCGCATCGCGGAATCTGTCGACCAGATCGAACGTCGCCCGGTTTCCGCGGTCACCGCCGCACTCGCAATTGCCTGAGGATTTGGCATGGAGACTCAAATCTTCGACCGGCAGTGGGAGACATTCACCGTCACCCATGCCGATCACATCGCCGAGTTGACGTTTAACCGTCCTGACAAGCTCAACGCCATGAGCCGAACGATGCGGCTGGAGCTCGGCGACTTTTTCCTCGACCTTGCCCGGGAGACCGAAGTCCATTGTCTTATCGTGACGGGCGCCGGCCGCGCGTTTTCCGCCGGCGGCGACATCAACGACTTCAGCGCCACCCCAGAAGAAATGCACGACCTGATGGGCCGCATCAGCCATCGCTGGTTCAAAGCGTTCTGGGCGTTACCTCAAATCGTGGTCGTTGCCGTTAACGGTATCGCGGCCGGCGGCGGCGCCAATCTGGCGCTCGGCGGTGACATCGTGATTGCCGCGGAAGGTGCTGCATTCGCTCAAACCTTTCAAAAAATCGGCCTCGTACCGGACCTAGGCGGCGCGTTCTTGCTGCCTCGGCTCGTCGGCCCGCAACGCGCCAAGGAAATGGCGCTGCTCGGCGACAAGATCAGCGCCAAGGACGCCTATCAGATGGGCCTGGTCAATCGGATCGTTCCGGCCGAGCAATTGATGACTGAAGCACGCGCATTGGCCAACCGGATCGCCGCGATATCGCCCAAGGCCGTCACCCTGACGAAGCGAATGATGAACCGCTCCTTCGAGCAATCGATGGAATCGACCCTCGATCACGAGTGGATGGCGCAGAGCTTCCTGTTCGGCACAGCAGAAAGCAAGGAAGGCGTTGCGGCTTTCATCAACAAGTCCAGCAAAGCGAGAGGGGACTAAAATGCCCGGCCGCTATTTCGAGGAATTTACCCCCGGCGAGGTGATCAAGCATGAGATCACGCGGACGATCACCGAGGTGGACAACATCCTCTTCTCATCATTGACGATTAATACCCAACCGCTGCACATCGACTATCACTTCGCGGCGAAGTCCATTCACGGCAAACCGTTGGTGAACGGTATGTTCACCCTGTCGCTGATGATGGGCATAACCGTTCCCGAAACGACGCTCGGGACGACAGAAGGCAATCTCGGTTTCTCGGACATCACGTTCCCGGCTCCAGTCTTTTACGGCGACACGATTCGCGTCGAAACGGAAGTGATCGAGACGCGCCCGTCCTCCTCACGGCCAGGTCTCGGCATTGTTCAGCTCGAGCATCGTGCGATCAATCAGGATGGCAAGGTCGTTGTTCGGTGCAAGCGCGCCGGACTAATGCGTGGCAAGGCGAAAGCCAATGCGGTTTGACCCACGCACGGCACGCTCCTGGCTTTTTGTGCCAGGGGACTCGGAGCGGAAGCTGGAAAAGAGCTGGTCGCTTGGCGCGGACGCGCTGATCTTCGACCTCGAGGACGCCGTTGCGGAAAACCGCAAGATCGAGGCGCGGCGCATCACGAGCGAGGCCATTCTTGCGGCGCGCGAAAAGCGAGCCGGCACACTGGTCGTGATCCGGGCCAACTCGCGCGACACCGGTCTGACCGATGACGACATCGCGCAAACGATAGAGGCGGCACCCGACGGCTACATGCTGCCGAAGGTCGTGACGGCAGAGGATGTCCGATCGACAGCGCAAACGCTGACCCGGTTAGAGCAGAGAGCAGGACGGGCGCCGGGTAGCACGTTCTTGATCCCCATCGTGACTGAATCTCCCGCACCTGTGTTCCGACTGCCAGAGCTTTGTACATCCGATCCACGCAATGCAGCCATTTTATGGGGCAGCGAAGATCTGAGTGCAGCCATTGGCGCCCGCCGCGTGAAGGACAGCTCGGGGCAAATGCTCGACGTTTTCAGAACGGTACGCTCGCTCGCCTTGCTCGCCGGGTCTGCCGCCGGATTGGGCGTCATCGACACACCGGTCATCGATTTCGGGAACAGTGACGAGCTCGAACGCGAGGCGCGCGAAGCCTATTGGATGGGCTTCACCGGCAAATTGGCGATTCATCCGGCACAGGTTTCGGCCATCAATGCCGCGTTCACGCCCGACCCAGATGAGCTCGAAGATGCACGGGCAATTTCTGCAGGCGCTGAGGCAAGTGGAGCTGCGGCGTTCCGGCTTGGAAACCGCATGATCGACATGCCGCACATCAAAGCGGCAAAACGGCTGATGGTGCTCGAACAAATGCTCGCTCAGCGCGCTGCTGCGATGGGGTCAAAATGAACATTGCCGACTCGCTCTTTCGGATCGCGAAGTCGCTGCCGGACGCGCCGGCCGTCTCGACTGGCCTCGATCTGAACTACAGTTTTGGGCAGCTCGCGGAGACCGCCGGCCGGCTTGCTCGACATCTGCGCGAGAAATGCGGCCTGCAGAACGGCGACCGCGTCGCATTGGCGATGACGAACACTGCCGCTTTTTTTCCGATCGCCTACGGGGTCTGGCAAGCGGGGCTGTGTCTTGTGCCAACCAACCCCCGCCTGCACAGGCGCGAGTTCGCTTATATCTTCGAAAATTCCGGCGCGCGCCTCTGTTTCGCGTCGCCCGACATGTTGAGCACCGTTGCAGGGCTAAATACCGAAATCGCCAACCTCGAAGCAATCGTCTCGACGGATGAACTGGACGATATTCTCGCGGACCAATCGTGGCCTATCGAATCGTGCGCGCCCGAGGACCCGTGCTGGATCTTCTATACCTCCGGCACGACGGGCCGACCAAAAGGCGCAACGCTCAGCCACCGCAATCTCACTTTCATGGCGCAGGCCTACTATGCCGACATGGATCGCGTGGATGTTGGCGACACCATGTTGCATGCCGCTGCTCTTTCGCACGGCGCTGGGCTCTACGCGCTGCCTCACCTCGCGCAGGGTGGGCATCAAGTCATTTGCGATGGCTCGTTTGATCCGAAGGAAATCTGCGATCTCATCGAGCGCCTGCCCCAGGTCAGCTTCTTCGCGGCTCCCACCATGGTTACGCGCCTGGTCGCCTATGTTGAGGAAACTCGCGCCGACACAGCCAATCTACGCACGATCCACTATGGCGGTGGCCCCATGTATGTCGCCGACCTTGAGCGCGCGCTTTCGGTGCTCGGGCCGAAGCTCGCTCAGCTTTACGGGCAGGGCGAGGCGCCGATGACCATTTCGGTCCTGCCCAAATCCTGGCACGAACGCGCAGCACGGGAAGGTTTCCTTGGCAGTTGCGGCATCCCTCGGACGTTCGTCGAAGTGCGCATCGTCGACGCAGACGATAAGGATGTCCCGACGGGTGAGATCGGCGAGATCATCACCCGCAGCGACTGCGTCATGGCTGGCTATTGGAATATGCCGGAGGCGACGGCCGCCGCGCTGAAGGGCGGCTGGCTGCACACCGGCGATCTCGGCAGCATGGATGAACGAGGCGTGCTCACACTTCGCGATCGCTCCAAGGACATGATCATTTCCGGTGGATCGAACGTCTACCCTCGTGAAGTCGAGGAGGTTCTGCTTCGCCACCCGGCCGTCGTCGAAGTAGCGGTTGTCGGCCGCCCGCACGTGGATTGGGTCGAAGAAGTTGTCGCATGCGTTGTGACGCATACGGACCACGCGGTCAGCAGTGAAGAGCTGGATCAGCTCTGTCTGGAGAACATCGGCCGCTACAAGCGGCCTCGAAAATACTTCTTCATGCAAAGCCTGCCGAAGAACAATTACGGCAAGGTCCTCAAGACCAGCTTGCGCGAAACAGTTGCAGCAAAGGCTGATGCTGAAGCATGAGGCAGGTTCTTGTTGCCGGCATCGGCTCCACGCCATTTGGCCGCCATGCGGATGTTGCCGTCGAGGCGCTTGCGGCACGGGCAGCGGACGCCGCCATTCGTGACAGCGGTCTCGACAAATCTGAGATCGGCGCCCTGTACCTCGGCAATTTTGTCGCTGGCCCGTTATCAGGACAGGAGGTTCTGGCTGGATTGGTTGCTGACGAATTGGGACTAGGCCAGATCCCATGTTCGAAGACCGAGGGCGCTTGTGCCTCCGGCGGTATCGCGTTTCGCCACGCTTATCTCGCGATCGCAACCGGGCAATGTGATGTCGCGATCGCGGTCGGCGCGGAAAAAATGAGTCACGCGGGAACCGCGGCCGTAACGTCAGCTCTGAATTGCGCGATGGACAATCTCAGCGACGGGCGGAGCGGCCTGACCTTTCCCGGCTTCTTCGGCATGGTTTGGAATGCCCATGCCGCGCGCTACGGCACGACACGCGAGATGGTCGCGGCCATCGTGCAAAAGAATAAGCGCAACGGCCTCAGCAATCCGCTTGCCCAGATGGGCGCGGATCTCTCGCTCGAGCAAATCGCAGCCGCGAAGCCGATCTGCGATCCGCTTCAGCTCTACGACTGCTGCCCCATCAGTGATGGCGCCGCGGCTGCTCTGTTGGTCGCCGCCGATCGCGCGAACGACTTCGCAGGGCCAAGGATCGCCATTGCAGCCTCGGCGCAGACACGCGGCTCCCCTCGCCTCGCTGGCATCGGCAACCTGACCAGCTTCCGCGCGAACGTCGATGCCGCGCGGATCGTCTACGAACAATCCGGCCTCTCACCGTCTGACATCGATCTTTGCGAACTTCACGATTGTTTCTCGATCGCCGAAGTCGTCGACTCCGAGGATCTCGGCCTTGTGCCACGCGGCAAAGGCGCGGTCTGGGCCGCGGAAGGGCGTACTGCAGTCGGCGGAGAAATCCCGATCAATCCAGGCGGCGGTCTTTTGGCAAAAGGACATCCGGTTGGTGCGACAGGCCTGGGCCAAATATACGAGATCGTGACGCAGCTCCGCGGCAAGCACCCAAACCAGGTAAAGAACGCAGGCGTTGGTATGACACACAATCTCGGCGGCGCAGGTGTCGCCTGCACCGTCACCATCCTGAAAAGAACCGATGCCTGAAGCGAACCCCCTCCCTCTTCGCCGCTGCAAGATTTGCCACACGATCGAAGCAGGCAAACGCATCTTCTGCAGCAAATGTGGCGGCGACGTTCTGGAGCCGACGTTGGTTGACAGCCGCGGGATCGTGACGTCCTGGACCATCGTTCGCAGACCCGCGACAGCCTTCCAGCATCTCGGCACGATCCCTGTCGTTATGGTCACGCTACAAGACGGAACGATCGTGACGGGTCGATTCCAGGGGGGAGAAGATCGTTTGCAGGTCGGCCAAATGGTTTCCCTCTCGCACGAAGATCGAGGCGTTCCGCACTTCAGCGCAACTTGAACTCCCTGTTCAGAAATTCACATATACGAAATTGGGTTGTTGACTTTTGGTCACCGTCTTGAAAACTGACCTGATGGATACAAAAAGCGCAGCCCGTACTATCGATATTTTCGAAGCGTTCGCGGCCGCAAAACGCCCGCTCACTTTGACCGAATTGGCCAAAGAACTGGATTCGCCAATTTCGAGTTGTTTCCAGCTTGTGAAAACACTGGAGCGTCGGGGCTACGTGTTCTCTCTTGGCCCGCGCAAGGGCATGTACCCCACCAAGCGCATGTTGCATGCCTTCGAGTCGATCAGCCGGCACGATCCACTCAAGCTGATTTTTCAGAGCGTTCTGTCTGAACTCCAAAGCATCACGCAGGAAACGGCCGTACTTGGCCAGCAGGTCGACGAGCGCGTGATTATCCTCGATGCGCAGGAATCTCCGCAGCGCGTCCGCTACTCACCCCAGATCGGCGAGTTTCACGAACTTTATTCGACCGCGATCGGCAAGGCGATCCTGGGATCCATGACGAAGAAGGATCGCGACAGACTTCTCGGCAAGGCAAGGCTCGAGCGGCTAACCGATACAACCTTGATCGACCGCGACGCACTTGAAGAGGAACTGACCCGCAGCAAGTCCCGGGGCTGGTACGTCGCTCGCGGCGAAAACATACCGGACCTCTGCGCTGTTGCCGTTCCGGTTCACGTAAACGGCCAAGTCTTTGCGGTTGGACTCGGCGGCCCATTCCAGCGATTTATCACAGAGATCGACAGGCACGCAAAAGTGCTTATGGCGGCTGTGTCTCGACTCGAAGGCTTAGACTGATTGGACGTTGTCCAATGTCGCTCATCGATCTGCGCGGGGATCTAAAATGGACTGGGTCGATCCGCGCATGGCCGCTCTTCTCTCTCAGTCGGCAGCCTCGCCAGCAGTCGATCTCATGACGCTGCCGATCAATGAGGCGCGAGCTGCATATGAACAGAAGTGGAAACCTTGGAACGCAAACCCTCGCGCGATGCACGAGGTGCGCGATTTTCTGATCAAGGGTAAGCACGCGCCTATTCGCACACGTCTCTACTGTCCCGACGCAGCAGCTCGCGGAACGATTCTCTTTCTCCACGGTGGCGGCTGGATGTTCGGATCGATCGAGAGCCACGACGCGCTCGTTCGCGAACTGGCCTTTGCAGCAAATGCCACACTCGTCTCGATCGAGTACCGGCGGTCACCGGAGCACCCCTACCCCACAGCGATTGAGGACACGCTGGAGGCAGTGGCTTTCATCATGGCCGGTGAAGTTGACGGCGCCTCCGCGCCGATCGCCGTTGCGGGCGACAGCGCGGGCGCCGCGATCGCCCTCTCTGCGTTATTAAGACTCAAAGCGACTCCGACGAAGATATCAGCCGCAGCACTATTTTACGGCTGCTATGACCTCGATTTCGAAACCACCAGCTATCAAACACTCGGTGATGGACGCTTCGGCTTGTCTCTTATCCGTATGCAAACCTTCTGGCGAAACTATCTGGGAGGCAACGACGGTTCACCTTCTGATGACGCCGTGCCGGCGCGAGGCAACTTGGCTGGCTTGCCGCCAATCTTCCTGCATGCTGCCGGGCTCGATGTTCTTATGAGTGACTCGCTTAATCTCGCGGAGCGCCTGCATCGGGAAAAGGTGCCGTTTGAGCTGTCGCTGGCTCCAGGCCTAGTCCACGGTCACCTCCAGATGGTGTCAAAGCTCGAACCGTCACGACCGATTTTGCAGAGCGCTGGGCGCTTCTTGCAGCGCGCTCTAGGCGGAGCGGCAGCAGGATGACGGGTTTTTTTAACGACCGCGTCGCCCTGATCACGGGAGCGGCGGGCGATATCGGTCAAGCGATCGGACGTGGGCTTGCGCTACGCGGCACGCGGATCGTGCTTATCGATCTGGACCAGAGTACGCTGGACCGCGTCGCGATTGCTGATGAGAGCCGTACTCTCAAGATCAACGCAGATGTCACCGACGAGACAAGCATGCGCAGCGCGTTTGATACAGCTATCGCTTGGGGCGGCCGCCTCGACATGCTGGTCAACAGCGCGGGGATCGAGGGGCCAATCGCGCCTATGACGGACTACACCGTCGCCGATTTCCGTAAGATCCTTGACATCAACGTCGTCGGCACCTTTCTCGGGATGAAATTGGCGCTGCCGTTGATGCTAGCGCAACAGCGCGGATCGATCGTCAATCTTGCTTCAACCGCCGGCCTACGCGGCTCGCCTGACGTGGCGGGATACATTGCAAGCAAACACGCCGTCATTGGCCTGACCCGCGCTGCCGCGGTCGAAGTCGCCGGCACCGGTATCCGCATCAATTGCGTGTGCCCAGGCTCCGTTGCTGGAGAGATGACGCGACGCATCGCGCGAGGGCGAAATGCGTCTGACCCGGCAGCTTCTTTAAAACGCATGGCTGAACGCAATCCGATGGGCCGGCAAGCCGACCCATCGGAGATAGCCGCCGTCGCGAATTTTCTGCTGAGTGACGAAGCGAGCTTTGTGACCGGCGCAGCCTACACCGTGGATGGTGGCCGCACCGCGCTTTAAGCCGCTGCCTTTTCCCGATCCATAACGAAACCTGTGTACCCAGTGTCCGCGATCTCTTGGCAGATGCGCCGATAGACATGAAACCCGCCGACGAACGGCATGAAGATACGCGGTTTGCCAGGTACGTTTGCACCGAGATACCAGGAATTCGCCGTCACATGCAGCGTGCGCCCGGCGACTTCGTTCACGCGCTGAACCCAGGCGCCTTCCGCCTCTTCCGCTGCCTCGATCACGGATGCGCCGTTTGTTCGTGCATGCTCCAGCAAACCGCAGATGAAATCGACGTGCTGTTCGATCGAGACGACCATATTGGTCAGTACCGATGGGCTTCCCGGACCGGTGATCGTGAACAGGTTCGGAAACCCGGCCGTCATGAGGCCGAGATATGTTCGCGGTCCATCGCGCCACTTGTCCCGCAACCGCAATCCGTCGCGCCCTACAAGTTCAAGGTCGAGGAGAGGCCCGGTGATCGCGTCATAGCCGGTCGCAAACACAATGGTGTCGAGATCGTACTGGGCGGAGCGCGTGCGGATACCGGACGCGGTTATCTCGTCGATCGGATCGCTTTTGACGTCCACCAGCGTCACGTTGGCCCGATTAAACGTCTCAAAGTAATTCGTGTCGAGGCTGACGCGGCGCGTGCCGATTGGATCGGTCTGGGCTGACAGCAGTGCAGCCACGGCTGGGTCTTTCACCGTGGAGCGAATCTTTTGCCGCACAAAGTCCGCGGCAATGTCGTTCGACTGTTTGTTAAACGGGATATCGGCAAACGCCTTCGTGAAGCCGGTCCCGCCCTTCTGCCAGAGCCGCTCAAAGGCAGCATTGCGCTCTTCTTCCGACAAAGCGAGTGGTGTCTCGGCGACAACCTTGTCACGGACAACACCCGAGCCTGTTTCCAACCCTTCCTTCCGATAAGCCGCATAACGTCCCTTGATATCCGCCTCGTGCCGCTTATCCATCGGCGCATTGCGTGCCGGCAGCGAAAAGCTCGGCGTCCTCTGGAAGACATGCAGACGGTCTGCCTCCGCCGCGATCATCGGGATGCATTGGATGCCGGATGCGCCGGTGCCGATCACACCGACCCGCTCAGTGCTGAAGCTGACTTTCTCGTGTGGCCAGCGGCCGGTGTGGAACCAACGCCCCTTGAAGGTCGACAGCCCAGGGAAATCCGGCGTGCGCGGCAAGGAAAGGCAGCCGGACGCCATGATAAGCCACGGCGCGCGTACGCGGTCACCCCGGTCGGTCGCGACAGCCCACTGGCCGGCCGTTTCGTCGAATACGGCTTCCGTCACCCGAGTCGAGAAACGTATGTCGCGGCGCAAATCGAAACGGTCGGCTACATGCGAAATGTAAGAGAGTATTTCCGACTGCCCGGCGAAACGCTCGGTCCAGTTCCACTCCTGCTGCAAATCCTCATCAAAGGAATAAGAGTAGTTGAGGCTCTCAACGTCGCATCGTGCACCAGGGTAGCGATTCCAGTACCAGGTCCCACCGACATCTCCCGCGATGTCATACGCTCGCGTCCGCAACCCCATCTTGCGGAGACGATGCAACATGTACAGGCCAGCGAAACCTGCACCGACGACAACGACGTCGAATGTACCCTCGCCTCGCTCCGCTCTCTCAGTCATCGCGCTTGCTGATCCTAAGCAAGCAGCTTCGAGAACGGCGCGATGTCGTCGAGCGTTTCGAGCGACATGGCCATGTCAAAGATCTGGTTGGCGCGATCGGCATCGATCGGGGTCGCGGCAGCCGCGCAGCAGTCGACCATCTTCTGCCGGCGCTGTGCTTCGCTCATCGGATTTTCTGGGTGCCCAAGCGCGCGCTTGACCTTCGACGTGAAATGCCGGCCGTCTGTCGTAAACAGCTCGACATAGCCGGGTTCGAGCGTCCATCGCCCATTCTGCTCGGCATCGAACATCCACTTTACCTTCGGCACAGCGTTGGTGACGACATCGTCAGCCATCGCGCCGTCGCGGTAAAGCTTCAGCGGCAGTGTACCGTGCCGAAGGGCTGCGCCCACCGCGAACGGCAGGTTGCACAGAAGATCGATGCGATTTTGCGGCACGAGCCCAGTGCGAACCGGGCGGCAGCGATCAAAGTTCACGTCACCGACATGCAGCATGACGTGATCAACGTTGTCGAAGCCGAGTTTGTGCTCCTGCAAAAGACCGATCACGGCTGTGAGCGTGCCGTGCAGGTGGCGGCACGAAGGCCAAGGCTTCAACGAGACATTGAGCGTCTCATAACGCTCGCCCAGCTCATGCGTCAGTATCGTCCGGTCATACTCGCCGCGGAAATAGGTGTGATAAACGCCGTAAGGACCATCAAACACTTCGCGGTCACCGCGAACGCCGCGCGCCGCCAGTGAAGCTGCGAGCACCGCACTGCGATAGCACAATCCGTCGCGGATCGAGCGCACGCTGGACCCTGCATTGTGCAGGCTGGCGAGTGTGCCGGCGGCCTGCGGCAAAGCCAAGCCGAGCGCATTGAGATGTCCATTGCTGTCGAGGCCTAGGATTCGAGCGGACGCAGCTGTCGCGCCAAAGATGCCAGCGATCGAAGCGCGGATCCATTGATAGGAATTCAGCCGCCCGGTGATGGCAAAGGCCACGCGACTGGTGATGTCGTTGCCAAGCGCAACTGCGGCAATCAGGTCGCGGCCGCTGACACCACCCTTCTCTTCAGCGAGCGCTAGCGCGGGCATGAAGCTCGCCGGCGTCGGATGGCAGACCGACGTGTCGTGCGTGTCATCGAAGTCATATTGATGCACAGCAGCACCATTCGCGAGCACCGCATTGTCCGGCGGAATGCGCAGTCCGCCTGAACCGATGACGGTCGAGCATTGCTTGCCGCTCCAGGCGCCCATCAGGTCTGTTACTGCCTTGAACTCCTCGCCACCGGTGCCCGCGATAATACATGCGATCGTGTCGGCAATGGCTTCCTTGGTATGGTTGATCAGATGATCCGAGAGGTCCTCGTACCTGACACTTGCCAGATGCTCAGCGATCGTCACCGATGAATCCGGGCCGATCTGGCCGACGACATGACCTCCAAGCTGTTCTCGCGGCTGCGCATTGGTGCTCATTCTGCAATTCCTCCATCTCACTCGCCGTCATGCAGCCGGCTGCGACCATATTATTATTCGGCGGCGCTCTTGAATTCGGGGATAATCGTTGTGCGTTTCCGCGCCATCGCGTCGATGTCCTGCTTGCTGTAGCCTAGCTCGAGCAGAAGTTCCTCGCTGTGTTCGCCAAGCCTTGGCGCTTCCATGCGAGTTTCGATCGGCGTCTTCGACCATCGCGTCGCGCGCGGCATAGTTCGTATCAAACCCTGGCTCGGATGGTCTGTCATCTCGAAGAAGTCGATGTCGTTCAGATGCGGATCATCGAGGATTGTCTCAAGCGTGTTGAGCGGCATCACGGGTATGTCGATTTCATCGAGAATCTCGACCCATTCCGCCGTCGTTCGCGTCTGGTAGATCTCCTCAGCCGCCGCGAGCAGCTCGTCTATGTGCGCCGTCCGGCTGTCCAACGTTGCAAAGCGCGGGTCGGCCGCGAGATCGGTCCGCCCCGTGAAGCCGAAGAACTGTTTCCAGTGCTTATCGGTGTACGCCATCGCGCAGACATAGCCGTCTTTTGTCCGAAACGGCCTCCGAGCGGGCGAGAGCAGCCTGGAATATCCCATGGGCGCCAATGGCGGCTCGAACGTATGCCCATTCAGGTGCTCGGCCAACACCATCTGCGTCATCGTCTCGAACATAGGCACTTCCAGCGACTGCCCTTCACCTGTTCGTTCACGATGGAAAAGCGCAGCAATGGTGGCATTGACGGCCGCCAGCGCCACCATTCGGTCGATCAACGCGCTCGGGATGTAGCGTATCTCTCCGCCCGCCCGGCGCATCAGATAAGGCAGGCCAACCGCACCCTGGATCAAGTCGTCATACGCTGGTCGACCGGCATAGCGCCCGGATCGGTCGTAACCGAAAGCGCCGCAGTGGATGATCCGCGGATTGAGCTTCGCGCAATCATCGTAGCTCAGGCCCAGTCGCTCGAGCGCTTCCGGCCGCATGTTGTGAAACAGTACATCCGCTGTCTTCACCAACCTTCGGATCACGTCTCCGCCTTGCTCGGATTTTAGATCAAGGACCAGGCTTCGCTTGTTTCTGTTCGTGTGCAGGAAAAGGGCCGCCATGCCGGCATTCCGGCTGGCGCCGATTAGCCGCGTCGTGTCTCCGCTGGGCGACTCGACCTTGATGACATCCGCGCCGTAGTCGCCAAAGACCTGCGTCGCCGTTGGCCCGAGAAGCACGGCTGTAAGATCGACGACACGGATACCTGCCAAGGGACCGGGCATTATGTTGGCTCGCACGTGGATAAAGTTACTTCATGCATATGTAACATCCTCCACATATGCGAAACTTTATGAGCGCACAATCCTTTGCACATAAAGATCGAGCCATAATCACATCTTCGACGGGAGGTAGAGGCTGATGATCGGGAATGCCGTCAGGATAGCCAGCGCGATGATATGCGCGATCACGTGAGGAAATGCCCCACGGAACACTTCGCCAATTGGCCGGCCCGAATACCTGGCCACGATGAAGCAGTTGATCCCGACGGGCGGCGTTATCAGCCCAACCTCTGCGGTCACGACCAGAAGCACACCATACCAGATCGGATCGAAACCGAGGGAGACTACAACCGGAAGCACGACTGGCACCGTCAGCACCAAGATCGCCATCTGGTCCATGAAACATCCAAGGATCAGGTAGATGCACAGTATGATAACGATAATCACCCATCGCGACACGTCGAGATCGCCGACGAACATGACAAGGTCTTGCGTGACGCGGGTCAGCACGAACGCATAGCTAAACATGCTGGCGCCGAGGAGAATGATCAGGATCATGGAGGTGCCGATGGCGGCGCGACGCAAAGCATGCAGCGTTGTCTTGCGGTTGATCTTGCGGCGCCACGCCGCAAGCAGGAATGCTGTCAGCGCACCCAGCGCGGCGGCCTCAGTCGGCGTGCTGATGCCCGAATAGATGAGCCCTGTGATAACCGCGAAAAGGATCACCATGGGAGCGACCTCTTTGGTAAGCGCCCATCGTTCTGACATCGGGACATGAGGCGCGAGCGGCGCGCGAGACGGATCGCGCCAGACAAGGAAAGCCACCGTCGACATGATGGTTATCGTTACGACAACCGCAGGGAGGATGCCTGCGATGAGCAGCTTCCCGATCGAGACCTCCGCGAGCAAGCCGAACACAACGAACGCAACCGACGGCGGGATAAGCATGGCAAGCGTGCCAGACACCGCGACAACGCCGGCTGCCATCGAAGGCTCATAACCCTGCCTGATCATTGCCGGCAGGCTTGTCGAGGAAAGCGTCGCGGCCGAGGCTGAACTTGTGCCGCACACAGCGCCGAATCCCGCGCCAGAGAGGGCGGTTGCCATGCCGAGCCCGCCGGGAACGCGGCCGATCCAGGCTGCCGCCGCCCTGAACAATGAGTCGGCGATACCGCTGACAATCACGAACTCGGCCATAAGCAGGAACATCGGAATCGTGATCAGTTCGTACTTGTCGACGGCGGACAGCATCGTCCGCGTCAGCACCGACATCGCCATATCGACGCCGCCGAACATGAACAAACCGACTACGCCGGAAACCGCCATCGAAAACGACACGGGCATGCTGATGCACAGGAGGCCGAATAGAACGAGCATGATGATGAGCGTTGTCATCGTGCCTCCGTCTCGAAGTCTTCTTCGACCGCGAGCGGAGGAAGCCCGATTTGCTCAACCCCGGTACCGAGGCTCGTCGCGCGCAGGAACGCCTGCCCTGCTGCACGCAGTCCGAGCAGGAGTGACCCGAATGCGACGATCGCGCTGGACGGCCACACATGCCACAAGATGATACCGCTCAAGACGTCGCCGCTGACATATTCGTCATAAGCGCGCTCCGCCGCCACCCAAGCAATCGCTGCAAAGAGCACGGCTCCAAGTGCATCCGTGACGAGATACGTCCATTGCCGTGCGCGATCGGAGATGTAGTACTGGATGATGTCGACCGCTATATGCGCGTTTGCCGCGAAAGCCGCCGACACCGCGAGGTAGACAATCGCCGGCACAAGGTAGAGCCGGATAAGTTCGTGCGTCCAGGTAAATGGCGCGTTGAACATGTAGCGCATCAATACATCGGCAGATGCAACAAGCATGATGAGAAGCATCGCGAACGCGGCAACGAAAAGCGACGCGCTTTCGATCGCCAGAAAGCCCCGCTGAAGCACGCCGCCCAAGGCCTTCATGACAGCGGAGCCTCAATCGCCAAAGCGGTACGTGGCCTGGTCATCTCTCCAGGTACGGATGCCAATTTTTTGCTCCTCCCGATTTCTCGGTTATGAAGTATGTTTCATATATGCGATCTTTGCGTCAACCCTGAATCGACTTGGCAACGGCAATTCTACCGCGAGGGCATATGAAGTCTCGACTATCGAACAAAGTAGCTGTGATCACAGGCGCGGCCAGTGGCATCGGTCGGGCAATAGCTGAGCGTTACTCTAAAGAAGGTTGCAAGGTAGTCATCGCCGATATCGACGAAGCCCGTGGGCGGCGGGTCGCAGCTATTTCCCCTGAAAGCATGGTTTTCCAGAAAGCGGATATTCGACAAGAGGCTGACGTCGAGCTAGCGATCAAAGTCGCGTTCGAGCGTTTCGGCCGGCTCGACATCATGGTCAACAATGCCGGCATGCCCGGGCGACGCGCACCGATCTCCCAACTCGAAACCGCCACCTTCGACGACGAGATGAATGTGCTTTTCCGCAGCGTGTTCTTGGGCATGAAACACGCTGCTCCGATCCTTGCCGCGCAGAAATCAGGCGCGATCATTTCGATCGGATCGGTAGCGGGCTTGCGGACCGGCTGGGGCAGTCACATCTACAGTGCCGCGAAAGCCGCGATCGTCCATCTGACCCGAACGGTCGCCATGGAACTCGGCGAGCGGAACGTCCGCGTCAATTGCATCTGCCCAGGCGGCATAGCGACATCGTTGCTCGGCAAGGGCATGGGTTTTGACGCGTCCACCGCAGAAACGATGGTCGATGATCTGAAGGAGCATCTGAAGTCGTGGCAGCCGATTCCTCGCGCTGGTCTTCCCGAGGATATCGCGGCTGCCGCCGTGTTTTTGGCCTCGGACGAAGCAAGTTTCATCAACGGGCACGCGCTCATTGTCGATGGCGGGCTGACAGGCGGTCGTGGCTGGAGTGAGACGCTTGCCGCGCGCAACAAGCGGATCTCTGATTTTCACGCAATGGAAAAATGAACCGCTGATCCCAGAAAAGGCTGCGGCACCCGAAAATAGGTGAGTGCCGCAGGCCGCCGGATCAATTAGTCCCGCCGGACTTCATCGCTTTGAGGAGATCGCTGGCCGGCAGGCCGCGGGCATCAAGCGCCGCCGCCCATTCTCCCGCCGCGGTCCCCAGAACCTCCGACATCTTCGTCTTTTCGGCGTCTGGCATTTCTGAGCGCTTGACGCCGGCTTCCTCAAGCTTCTTAAGCGCTTCGTCTGCCTGCGCATCGATGTAGGCGCAAAGCGCCATCGATGCCTCGTATCCCGTCTCCGCCAAAATCTGCTGGTGCTCCGGCGAGAGCTCTTTCCACTTGTCTTCGTTAATCATGTACGCGGTAACCGTGGTGCCAAAGCCGGACGTCACTGTCGTGTATCCAAGCAGCTTCTGCAGATCGTAGGTGATGACGCTCGCATAAGGCAGGATGACGCCATCCGCGGTGCCGCGAGACACAGCCTCATACATTTCGGGACCAGGCACCCGAACCGGCACGGCGCCGAGTTTCGAGACCAGAAGATCCTGCGTGCCACCGCCTGTGCGCAACTTGGCACCTTTTAGCTGATCGACCGTCTCAACGGGAATGGCTTTGGTCAGCAATTGATACGGCGACAAGATCGCACCGAAGAGCAAACGAACGCCATTCGGTCCGTACTCTTCATCACCAAGGATGCCCCCCTCAGCCGACGCCTGAAAGTAAGCCTTCGTTCCATCGCACGAGGACGGGAAGAGTTCGGGAAGCTCGACAATTCCAGAGAGTGGCAGCTTTTCGGAAATGTAGGCAGGTTGGATGAGCGCGATGTCGGTCACGCCAGACTGGGTGAGCGCCAATAAATCCTTACCCTGCCCGAGCTGCGACGCCGGATAATAGTCAAGCTTGACCGCGCCGCCCGTGCGCTCTTCGATAGCCTTAATCCAAGGCTGAATTCCCTGCGTCGACGTGTAGTGACCGACAGGCAGAGAATCCGCGATCCGCAGGGTTACGTCCTGGGCTGCTGCTGACGCCAAAGCGGCAGCCAACGTCGCTGTCGCAAGCAATCCGGCACAAGTTATCTGTCTCATCACGCTTCCTCCACAAATTCTTCTATGTGAAGAATAATACGCATGTGAGAAATAGCAATGCCTTCTGGTGAACTTCAACGCAAATGGAGCACGGAGAAGGCTGCGCGCATCCTTCGTGCGTTGTTCACGCTGTCTTCACGCAATAGGCTCGTTTTGGAATAACTTTTGCTATAGGTCTAAAAATCTCGCCCGGAGGAAGCCTATGCTGACTGTCTCGTCCCTCGCCCATGTCGCGATCAAGGTGAAGGACGCCGAGCGCAGTCTCGACTTCTATATCAACAAACTCGGTTTCGCCGAGATGATACGGCTCGAGCGCGACGGCCGGCTCTGGCTGGTCTATCTCAGGATTACCGACGACCAGTACCTTGAGATTTTTCCCGAAGGCGTCGGCGAAACAGCCGCGTCGCGGGATGCTGTCGGCTACAACCATATGTGCCTCTCGGTCGCGGATATCGACCAGGCCGTACGAGAACTCGCGGCGGCAGGCGTGCCGCTCGACCAGGGCAAGAAGATGGGCGCCGACAACAACTATCAGGCGTGGATCGTCGATCCCGACGGGCATCGGATCGAGTTGATGCAGATGGCGGCCGACAGCCTCCAGTTGAAGGCGATCGCGAAGATGAAGGCGACCTGAGGTCTACCCCAGTCGCAGCGCGATCACGCCGGCGACGATCGACAGGGCGGCCGCACCCCGCCAGCCGGTCATCTTCTCGCCAAGGCTGAAGACCGAAATCATCATGGCGAACAGGATCGAGGTCTCGCGCAGCGCCGCGACCGAGGCGATCGGCGCCTTGGTCATCGCCCACATGGCGATCCAGTAGGCGGCGGCGCTGAGAAAGCCGGTAACCGCGCCGATCTTCCATTCCATCGCGATGGCCGACAACGTGCCCTTGCCGCGCAGAAAGAGGCACAGGATCAGTGACCACAGCCCGTCCGAGATGAACAGCCAGACGGCATAACTCGTCGCGGATGAGGCGAGTCGCGCACCGCTGCCGTCGGTTAGCGTGTAGCCAGCGATGAAGATCGACGTGACCAGCGCGTAGCCGACCGCGCTGCGGTTCAGTTGCTCCAGGTGCACGCCGCCACGAAAAGACATCAGCAAAGTACCGGTGCAGAGTAGCGCAATGCCGAGGATCGAGACCGAAGACGGGATTTCCGAGACGAGGAAGATGCCGCCGATCGTCGTCAGCAGCGGCGCCGTGCCACGCGCCAGCGGGTAAGTCTGCGCCAAATCGCCCGCCTCATAGGTGCGAATGAGGAAGAGCTTGTAGCCCATGTGGCACATGCAGGAGAGCACGATCCAGAACCACACCGGCGCCGGCGGGAAATCGACAAAGGGCGCGAAGGGAATGGCTGTCGCCGCCATGCCGAACGTCATCAGCGTGACGGAAGCGAAGCGGTCGAGCCTGACCTTGACCATCGCATTCCAGATCGCGTGCATGGCGGCCGCGAGCAGAACGGCAAGGAATACGGTGAGCGTCATGCCGGCGTTTCGAGGTCGATATCGATGAATACAGGAAAATGGTCGGACGCTGTCTCGTCTGTGTCGACGCGGAACGATTTCACCCGCTCGCGCAGCATCGGACCGACGAAGCAGTAGTCGAGCCGGCGCGTCTGCGGTTTGCCGTCGAGAGTCCAGCGGTGCGTGTAGAACGTGTCTGACTTGTGCCCGGCCGCCAGGGCCGCATCCACGAACTCATCATAATAGGCGGCGCTGGGCCGGTTGGGATTATCGCCGGAAATGCGCCGGTATTCGGCGCTGCCCGGCTGCGAATTGAAGTCGCCCATCCAGACCGCGGCGAGCGGCGCTTCCGGTTCAGCGTCGCCGTTCGACCAGCCGCGTTCGGGCTCGTCGTCGACACCGCTCCACGGACCGCCTTCGAACGGCACGCGGCGATGGCGCTCGAGCAGGAAATCGATCTGCTCCAGCCGCTCGCCGACGCCGATATGGCTGAGATGCAGCGAGAAGACGCGCAGCGGCCCCCAGGACGTGCGGATCATCGCTTCCAGCGCGGCGTTCTGCGTGTTGAGCGGGCTGGCGACGCGGCGCATGGGCAGGAGATGCAGCCGTGACCAGACAATCGGCAGCCTGGACAGGATCATCGTGCCGAACTGGCGCCGCCGGTTGACCACCGTGCCGTCGCCGGCGCGAATGCTGGCGTCCATGTCGAAGGCCGGTCCGTAGACCCAATGGTAGCCGGGCAGGAGTTTCGCCAGCAGCTCCGGCTGGTCGTCCTCGTTGCTGCGCGCCCAGAAGCGCTCCACTTCCTGCAGGGCAATGACGTCAGCACCGGCCAGGACCTTCGCGGCGCGCGCAAGGTCGTAGCGGCCGTCGGCGCCAAAACCGTACTGGATGTTGTAGCTGACGAATTTCACGCCGGTCCCCGCGTGTGTGCGAGGATTTCGTTAGCCGGTTGTCGAAACGCCCGCAATGCGACCTGCGGATTTGGCTTTAGGCCAAACCTGCGCTACTGCATCAGCCTGCCTTGCCGGTCAGCGCATTCTCCAACAATGTCAGCGCGGCCTTTTTCGTCAGCTTCACCGGATTGCCGCCGGCGGTCGGGTCGACGATGGCCATTTCGGCGATCAGCGCCTTGCGCTTCCTGTCCATGTCGAGCCCCTTGATCAGGCCTGACAGCGTGTTCGGCACGTTGAGGTCCTTGCGCAGCTTGAGCACGGCCTTGGCAAAACCATCGAAGCCGCCCTTGATGCCGATATAGGCGGCAAGCCGGTTGATCCGCTCCTCGATCGCGTCGCGATTGAAGGCGAGAACATACGGCATGAACACGGCGTTGGTCATGCCGTGGTGCGTGTCGTAGAGCGCGCCGATCGGATGCGACAGCGAATGGATGGCGCCGAGCCCCTTCTGGAAGGCGGTCGCACCCATGGCGGCCGCGCTCATCATATGCGCGCGCGCCGTCAGGTCCTTGCCGTTGGCATAGGCCTTCGGCAGGTTGTCGAAGACAAGCCGCATGCCTTCGACCGCGATGCCGTCGGCCATCGGGTGGTAGCCCGGCGAACAATACGCCTCGAGGCAATGCGCAAACGCGTCCATGCCAGTGCCGGCCGTAATGAAGGGTGGCATGCCGGCGGTTAGCTCAGGATCGGCAATCACGATCGCCGGCAGCATTTTTGGATGGAAGATCACCTTCTTGGTGTGCGACGCTTCATGCGTGACGACGCCGGCGCGGCCGACCTCGGAGCCGGTACCGGCCGTTGTCGGCACGGCGACGATCGGCGCGATCTTATCGGCATTGGCGCGCGTCCACCAGTCGCCGATGTCCTCGAAATCCCACACCGGGCGTGTCTGATGCGCCTGGAAGGCGATCAGCTTGCCGAGGTCCAGTGCCGAACCGCCGCCGAAAGCGATGACGCCATCATGTTTTCCCTTCTTGAAGACCTCAATGCCGGCAGTGAGATTGGACTCGACCGGGTTTGGCTTCACCTCGGAGAACACGCCGTGCGCAACTTTCGCGTCGGTCAGGAGCTTCAAGGTCGAGGCAACCACCGGCAGCTTCGCCAGGCCTGGATCGGTGACGAACAGCGGCTTCTTGATGCCGGTAGCAGCAAGCGCATCAGGCAGTTCGCCAATGCGGCCCGCGCCGAAACGCACGGTGGTCGGGTAGTTCCACTTGGAAACAAGCTTGGTCATGGAAAGGCTTTCACTCAGTCAGATGGTTTCGCGCAGATGATAAGACTTCGGCCGCGTGAGATTGTCGTAGCCGATGGCCGACAGCGCCGCGCCCTTGCCGGTGTCCTTGACGCCTGTCCAGACCAGCGCCGGGTCGAGATAGTCGCAGCGGTTCATGAACACCGTGCCCGTCTCGACCTGGTCACCGATGGCGATGGCGCGCTCCGTGTCGCGCGTCCAGATCGAGGCGGTCAGCCCGTAGGGGCTGTCGTTCATCAATGACACCGCTTCGTCGTCGTCGCGCACCTTCATGATGCCGACGATCGGCCCGAAACTCTCCTCGCGCATGACGGACATCTGGTGATTGACGTTGGTCAGCACCTCGGCCGGCAGATAGGGCGAGCCTTCGAGGTTGCGCTCGTCCTTCGTATTCATGTGCGCGGTCGCACCCTTGCGCAGCGCCTCCGCTTTCTGCTCGCGAATGAAATCGGCGAAGCGAGATTGCGCCATCGGACCGATCATGGCGTCCGAGCTGATGGGATTCCCAAGCGTCCAGTTCCTGCTCTCGGCGACAAAACCCTCGACGAAATCGTCATAGACCTTCTCGTGCACGTAGATGCGCTCGATGCCGCAGCAGCACTGGCCGCTATTGTAGAACGCGCCTTCGGCGAGATTGGCGATGGCGTGATCCATCTTCGCGTCGGGCAGCACATAGGCCGGGTCCTTGCCGCCGAGCTCCAGTCCGAGCGTCATGAAGGTGCCGGCCGCGGCCTTTTCGATGGCGCGGCCGCCGGCGACCGAGCCGGTGAAATTGACATGATCGATCTTGCCCGAGGCCAGCAGCTTCTCGGTCTGGGCATGGTTGAGCACGACGTTCTGGAAGACGTTCTTCGGCAGGCCGGCCTTCTCGAACGCCTTGGCGAAACGATCGCCGACCAGCAGCGTCTGCGCCGCATGCTTCAGGATAATCGTGCTGCCCGCGATCAGCGCGGGCACGATGGTGTTCACGGCGGTCAGATAGGGATAATTCCACGGCGCGATGACCATCACAACGCCGAGCGGGTCCTTCTTCACATAGCGGCGGAAGCCATCCTTCGGGTTGGAAGCCGGCACGGGCGCGAGCGCCTTTTCGGCGATCTCGACCATGTAATTCGTGCGTTCCTTCACGCCGCCGAACTCGCCGCCATGCCTGACCGGCCGTCCCATCTGCCAGGCGAGTTCCGGCACGATCTCGTCCGACATGCCGACCAGCGCTTCGAGCATCGCCAGGACGTATTTCGACCGCGCGCCGATCGACAGCGCCGCCCAGCCCGGCTGCGCCGCGCGCGCACGCTCCACCGCAGCATTGGCGGCCTGGTCCGTCAGCACCGGCAGCTCGGCATAGATCGATCCGTCGACCGGCGATTTCAGTTTTACGGTTTCCGTCATGATGTCCTCGTCTCAATTCCTGCCGGCAGCTTCAGTACCGCTCGAAACCGCGATGCAGTTCCCAGTCGGTGATGCGCCGATCGTATTCGAACTGCTCCCATTTCGCCGTGTGCACATAATGCTCGACGACGTCCGCGCCGAAAGCATCTTTCATCACCTTGGACTTGGCGAACAGCTCCGTCGCGTCGCGCAGCGTTTTCGGAATCTCGGGCAGCTTCTGCGCGTGGTAGACATCGCCCTCGAACGGCTTCGACAGTTCGAGTTTCTCGTCGATGCCCGCGAGCCCGGCCGCGATGAGCGAAGCAAATGCGAGATACGGATTGAGGTCGGCGCCGCCGATCCGGCACTCGATGCGAATGCCCTTCGTGCCCTCGCCACAGAGGCGGAAGCTCGCGGTGCGATTGTCGCGGCTCCAGGCGATGCGCGTCGGCGCCCAGGTCGCCACCTGGAAGCGCTTGTACGAGTTGATGTAGGGCGCGAGCATCAGCGTGAACTGGCTGGCGTATTTCAACTGGCCGGCGACCCATGAGCGCATCAGCGGGGTCATCGTGTGTTCGGCCTTCTTGTCGAAGAAGAGCGGCGTCTTGCCGTCGGCGCTCCACAGCGAGTTGTGGACGTGGCTCGAACTGCCGGCGAGCGAATAGTTGTACTTCGACATGAAGGTCAGCGATTTGCCGAGACCGTGCGCGATCTCCTTGCAGCCGTTCTTCAGGATCACGTGCCGGTCCGCCATCTCCAGAGCTTCGGCATAACGAACGTTGATCTCTTCCTGTCCGGGACCCGCCTCGCCCTTCGAATTCTCGACGGGAATGCCGGCGGCTTCCATGCCATTGCGGATCGCCCGCATGACCTCTTCTTCCTGCGTCGTGATGCCGATCAGATAGTCACCGATGTAAGGGGACGCGGTGTTCAACCCTTTCCATGCCTTCGCCCGGGCTGACGCAAAGGTCTCCTCGAACAGGTAGAACTCGAGTTCGGAGGCCATGTACGCCATCCAGCCGCGCTCCTTGAGGCGCTCGGTCTGGCGCTTCAGGAGAGCGCGCGGCGAATGCGGTACATCCTCGTGACTGTGATGGTCGAGCAAATCGCACAGCACCAGCGCGGTCTTTTCCAGCCACGGGATGTGCCGCAGCGTCTTCAGGTCTGGCTTGAAGACAAAGTCGCCATAACCCTTCTCCCAATTGGCCGCCTTGTAGCCGGGCACGACCTCCATATCGACGTCGACTGTCAGCAGATAGTTGCAGCCGTGCGTCTCGCCGTAGCCGGACTCGACAAAATACTTCGCGAGGAAACGCTTGCCGACCAGCCGTCCCTGCATGTCTGCGGCGCATGCGAGCACCGTGTCGATCTCGCCGGACGCGACTGCTTTCTTCAACTGATCGAAGGTTAGGTTTCCGGCCATGAGATGCTCCGACACGTGAAAATTGAAACGTCAAACTGAACCCGGCCGCCGAAGCGGCCGGGACATTCGCGAGATTCTCGCTTATGTATACCGGTATGGACGACCCGCTTTGACCATGTCGGCGTTGTACTTCTTGATGATCTCAACGACCTTGGCGCTGCGTGGGCTCTGCGTGGCGATCTGATCCCAGAACAACTGCGCCTCGTCCTCGACCTGCTTCCACTCAGCGTCGGGGATCGTGGTGAGTTCCAGCTTCCCGGTGTTGCGGAAGTTTGCCTCGCCAGCCCAGTACCAATGCTGGCGATAGTAATGCGAGGTGTCGATCATCATGCGGTAGAGCTGCTGCAGATGCGGCGGCAGCTCGTTCCATTTGGCGGTGTTGACGAAATAAGAACCAGCCCACGCACCCGAAAGAGGATTGGTCAGGTAGTATTTGAGCACGTCCGCCCAACCCACCGTGTGCAACTCGGTAATGCCGCACCAGCAGATGCCATCGAGTTCGCCGGTCTGGATTGCCGGCTGCACATCTTCGTAAGGCAGCGAAACAGGCACCACGCCCCATTTCGCCAGGAACTGACCGGCGGTCGGGAAGGTGTACACGCGCAGACCTTGCAGGTCGGCAAGCGACTTGATTGGCTTGGTGGTGCCGAAGTTGCAAGGATCCCAGGCGCCGGTGGATAGCCAGGTCACCTCCGGAATTTCGGCATAGGCCTCTTCCCAGACTTCTTTCAGGCCATGCCAGTGCCACAGCGCCGGCACGTCGAGCGAATAGCGGGAGGCCAGCGGGAAGTAAGCGCCGAACACTTTTACATCCACCGGCGCGGCGGCAGAGTCGTCATCGCTCTGTGCGGCATCGATGGTGCCAGACTGCACGGCGCGGAAAAGCTCGCCATGCGGCACGAGCTGGTCGGCAGTGTAGAGTTCGACGACCATCTCGCCATTGGCGGCTGTGTTGAACCAGTCGATGGCGTTCTTGACGACGTGTTCGGCCAGCGCCGGGCCGGCATAGGTCTGCAGACGCCACTTGATCGGGGCCTGAGCCTTCACATAAGGCATTGCCAGCGTCGAAGCGCCAACGGCGCCCGCCGTCGTAAGTCCGGCCTTCCTCAGGAAGGCGCGTTTGCTGATGAGTTTGCTGTCTGTCATCGTCCAGTTCTCCTGTCTCCCAACACCAATTGTGTCGATCTGCCCAAAAAGCGGGAAGTAACCCTTCCTCTCGTTCACCCTGATTGCCCGTCTTCCGTCGTCTCCTTCTTCCTATGATCCGCGGTAGAGACCCGGCAGCCACAGCGCGATCTCAGGGAAGACCATCAGTATCGCGATGGTCAACACCATCAGGAAGAAGAACGGCACGATGGACCGGTAGATGTCGATGAGCGTGATCTCCGGCGGCGCCATCGCGCGCATGAGGAAGAGATTGTAGCCGAACGGCGGCGTGATGTACGCGATCTGGCACGTGATCGTGTAGAGGATGCCGAACCAGATCGGGTTGAATCCAAGGCTGATCACCAGCGGGATGTAGAGCGGCGCGACAATCACTAGCATCGCCGTGTCGTCGAGGAACATCCCCATCACGATGAACGACAGCAGCATCAGGATCAGGATGGTCCAGGGGCTGAACTCCCAGGTGTCGATCATCAGCGTCTTGACCGCCTTCACCGCACCCAGACCGTCATAGACCGAGCTGAAGCAGAGCGCGCCGAGGATGATCCACAGGAACATCGCGCTGATGGCCAGCGTATTGCGCGTCGACTCCTCGAAGACCTTGCGGTTGAGATTTCCGGCCCACCATGCCGCAAGCGTCGCCAGGGCGGCGCCGACGGCGGAGCTCTCGACCAGGCTCGTGACGCCGGTCAGGAACAGCGCCATCATGACAGCGAAAATCGCCAGCGGGAGGATACCGGCTCCGAGCAGGCTGACCTTTTCGTTCCAGGTGATCTCAGCGCGCTCCTCAGCCGGCAGCGCCGGGCCGATCTCCGGCTGGATCAGGCAGCGGATGAAGACATAGACACCGAACAGAAGAGCCATCAGCAGTCCCGGGCCGATGCCAGCCAGCCAGAGGTCGATAACTGGCTGACGCGCGATCATCGCGAAGAGCACAAGCACGACGGACGGCGGGATCAGGATGCCGAGCGATGAGCCGGCCTGGATGACGCCGGTGACCATGACCTTGTCGTAGCCATGGCGCAGCAACTGCGGCAGCGCGATCGTCGCCCCGATAGCCATGCCAGCCACCGACAGGCCGTTCAGCGCGGCGATCAGCACCATCAGGCCGATCGTGCCCAGCGCGAGACCGCCACGCACCGGCCCGAACCAGACGTGGAACAGCCGGTAGAGATTGTTGGCGATGCCCGATTCCGAAAGCATGTAGCCCATGAAGACGAAGAACGGCACGGTGATCAGTGGATACCAGTTCAGCACCTGGAAGGAAGCGTTGAAGGGCATCTCGAAGGAGCCCTGTCCCCACAGCCAAAGCGCCGCGGCCGTACCGACAAAGCCGATGACGCCGAACACGCGCTGTCCCGTGAACAGCAGCACCATCATGGTGCCGAACATGAACAGAGTGATGAATTCAGAGCTCATTCGATCGGCTTCCCGCGGGCAATTGCGAGATCCCTGAAGAAGGAAGCAACGCACTGGAGCAGCATCAGGAGG
>DATJTE010000055.1:0-3729 GCA_035503715.1 Rhizobiaceae bacterium
GACCAGCAGTTCGCGAACCTCTACTGGTTCCGCTACGACTGGTTCAACGACGAGAAGAACAAGGCCGACTTCAAGGCGAAGTATGGCTACGACCTCGGCGTGCCGGTCAACTGGTCGGCCTATGAGGACATTGCCGAGTTCTTCACCGGCCGCGAGATCGACGGCAAGAAGGTCTATGGCCACATGGACTACGGCAAGAAGGACCCGTCGCTCGGCTGGCGGTTCACGGACGCCTGGCTCTCGATGGCCGGCAACGGCGACAAGGGCCTGCCGAACGGCAAGCCGGTCGACGAGTGGGGCATCAAGGTCGACGAGAACTCGCGTCCGGTCGGCTCGTGCGTTGCACGTGGCGGCGACACCAACGGCCCGGCCTCGGTCTACGCCATCCAGAAATACCTCGACTGGCTGAAGGCCTACGCGCCGGCCGCCGCTCAGGGCATGACCTTTGGCGAATCCGGTCCGGTGCCAAGCCAAGGCGAGATCGCCCAGCAGATGTTCACATATACGGCTTTCACGGCTGACTTCGTCAAGGAAGGCCTGCCGGTGGTGAACGCGGACGGCACGCCGAAGTGGCGTTTCGCGCCGTCGCCGCACGGCGTCTACTGGAAGGACGGCATGAAGCTCGGCTACCAGGACGTGGGTTCCTGGACGATCCTCAAGTCGACGCCGGACGACCGCGCCAAGGCCGCCTGGCTTTATGCGCAGTTCGTCGTGTCGAAGACCGTGGACGTCAAGAAGAGCCATGTCGGCCTGACGCTGATCCGCGAAAGCACGATCCAGCACCAGAGCTTTACGGACCGCGCTCCGAAGCTCGGCGGCCTGATCGAGTTCTACCGTTCGCCGGCTCGCGTCCAGTGGTCGCCGACGGGCACGAACGTGCCTGATTATCCGAAGCTGGCTCAGCTCTGGTGGCAGGCGATCGGCGATGCGTCGTCGGGCGCCAAGACCGCTCAGGAAGCGATGGACTCGCTCTGCGCCGAGCAGGAAAGCGTTCTCGAACGTCTCGAGCGCGCCGGCGTGCAGGGCGATATCGGTCCGAAGCTCGCGGAAGAGCATGACCTGGCCTACTGGAACGCGGAAGCGGTCAAGGCCGGCAATCTCGCGCCGCAGCTCAAGATCGAGAACGAGAAGGAACAGGGCCAGACCGTCAGCTATGACGAGCTGGTGAAGAGCTGGGCGAAGTAACATCGCCATTTCGGCTTCAATGAAGCGGGGGAGGCGGTGATACCGTCTCCCCCGTTCATATCGGAGGAGGAAGCATGTCCGGTTATGTTCTGGCGATCGATCAGGGGACGACATCCTCCCGCGCCATCGTGTTCGACGGCGCGATGAAGGTCGCGGGCGTCGGCCAGAAGGAGTTCACGCAGTTCTACCCGGCGTCGGGCTGGGTTGAGCACGATCCGGATGAGATCTGGGAGAGCGTCGTCGCGACATGCAAGGCGGCGCTGCGGAATGCGGGCAAGGAGGCGAGCGACATCGCGGCGATCGGCATCACCAATCAGCGCGAAACGGTTGTCATCTGGGACAAGAAGACGGGCAAGCCGATCCACAAGGCGATCGTCTGGCAAGACCGACGCACCGCGCCGCTCTGCGCCAAGCTGAAGGGGCAGGGGCTGGAGAAGACGTTCACAAAGAAAACGGGCCTGCTGCTCGATCCGTATTTCTCCGGCACCAAGATCGCTTGGCTGCTCGACAACGTCAAAGGTGCCCGGGCGCGCGCCGCGAAAGGCGAGTTGCTCGCCGGCACGATCGACACGTTTCTGATCTGGCGGCTGACGGGCGGCAAAGTTCATGCGACCGACGCGACAAACGCCTCGCGCACGCTGGTCTACAACATCGCGACCAACACATGGGACGCGGAGCTGCTCAAGATTTTGCGGATCCCCGCATCGATCCTGCCGGAGGTGAAAGATTGTGCGGCGGATTTCGGCGTGACCGAGAAGGCGCTGTTCGGCGCCAAGATTCCAATCCTCGGCGTGGCGGGCGACCAGCAAGCGGCAACGATCGGGCAGGCCTGCTTCCAGCCCGGCATGATGAAATCGACCTACGGGACGGGCTGTTTCGCGATCCTGAACACCGGCGCGGACCTGGTGCACTCGAAGAACCGGCTACTGACGACGATCGCCTATCGCCTCGACGGCAAGACGACCTACGCGCTGGAAGGCTCGATCTTCATCGCGGGTGCTGCCGTGCAGTGGCTGCGCGACGGCGCAAAAATGATCTCCAAGGCTGCGGACAGCGGCGAACTCGCCGCGAAAGCCGACGACACGCAGAACGTCTATCTGGTGCCCGCCTTTGTCGGACTCGGCGCGCCGCATTGGGACGCTGAGGCGCGCGGCGCGATCTTCGGGCTGACGCGCAATTCCGGTCCGGCGGAGTTTGCCCGCGCCGCGCTTGAATCCGTCGCCTATCAGACGCGCGACCTGCTGGATGCCATGAAGAAGGACTGGAAGGGCGGGCGAGCGAAAACCGTGCTGCGGGTCGATGGCGGCATGGTCGCGTCCGACTGGACGATGCAGCGGCTGGCCGATGTGCTCGACGCGCCGGTCGACCGTCCGACGATCCTCGAGACGACCGCGCTGGGTGCGGCCTGGCTTGCCGGCTCGCGCGCCGGCGTCTGGCCGAAGCAGAAGGATTTCGCGAAAAGCTGGGCGCTCGACCGCCGTTTCAAGCCTGCGATGAAGGAAGCGGTGCGCGCCGCCAAGCTGAGAGGCTGGCGGGAAGCAGTGCGGCGGACTCTGAGCTCAAACTGATATATTCGGCCGGCGCGACACCACGCCGGTTTTTCGTGCCGTTCCTGGAGCTGCGGCGCTAGGCGCCGCGCATCATGCAGCCGATGACCAGCACGATGTAGCCGATCGTCACCACCCAGACCGCGGCGATCGGGATGAAGGTGATGATGCCGAGCGCCATCAATATGCCGATGATGACAATGACGAGAGAAATCCAGAAGAACAGTTGGGTCGGTGCACCGAGATTCATTTGGTCCCTCCTAGAGTAGCCGCAATTCCGGATGCAGAACCGCTGACACTTCTGCTGGAACGGCTCGATGTACGATCCAAGGTGATTCGTACGACTAAAGTTTAACAGGGCGACCTTCCGTCAACCAGTGGCTGCGGCCGTCCGGCTCAAGCGACGCATGCCACGCTTGCGCAACGGCCAAATGAACGTATCAGTGCGGTCGGAGGCTGGATTCACATGGCTCAAAGTCTGATCGCGCGCTTCGTCTCGCTGTTCGAGGGCGATCCGGGTGTGCGCATGGTGGCCGAGGATCCGGTGCTGTCGGCTGAGCTTCTCCTCCTGTTTCGCATGATCCTCGCCGACGGGGCGGTGAGCGAAACGGAAATGCAGGCGTTTCGCCGCATCTGTGCTGAAGCGTTCGGCATCCCGGCGACGAGCATCGATTCCGTCATCGAATACCTGAACGAGGTTGGTTATGAGACCACGGGCGTGCAAGCGCTTGCCATGTTCCGCGAACTCGACGAGGACCGCCGTCGGCTGTTGGCAAAACACCTGGCCGATATCGCCAAGGCGGATTCGACACTTGCAGCGAACGAGGTGAAGCTCTTGCGGCGGACGCTCGAGGTGCTTGACCTGGCCGGGCCGAGAGCGGTTTAGGGCGTGTTGATATTCAGGTGAGGCCGGTCTGCAAATGGCGACTTCCTGCGCTTCCGGTGCTCACGTACTGAATGTACGCTCCGCTCCGGTTCTCGTAAGCCACCATTTTCG
>DATJTE010000056.1:0-14593 GCA_035503715.1 Rhizobiaceae bacterium
CCCTTCTGAGGCACTACTGAGAGCCGCCCAGACCGAGGAGGCTCGAGTTGAAGGTTGCTGTTCTCGGCGCCGGCCCTGCCGGCCTCTACTTCGCGATCTCCATGAAGCGGCGCAATCCGGCGCACCAGGTCACCGTGTTCGAGCGCAACAAGGCCGACGACACGTTCGGCTGGGGCGTCGTGCTGTCGGCCGAGACGCTCGAGAACCTGCATCGCAACGATCCCGTCAGCGCGGTCTGGATCCGCCGCTATTTCGCATATTGGGACGACATCGCCGTTATCCACAAGGATGTGCGGACGGTTTCGACCGGTCATGGTTTCTGCGGCATCGGCCGCAAGCGGCTGCTGTTGCTACTGCAGCGCCGTGCCCGCGAGCTGAAGATCAATCTCAATTTCGAGAGCGAGATTTCCGACCCGAAACCGTTCATGCAATCGCACGATCTCGTGGTCGCGGCGGACGGCCTGAACTCGAAGGCGCGCGCCGCGTTTCCGGAGGTATTCAAGCCGGACATCGATGTGCGGCGCTGCAAATTCGTGTGGCTCGGCACGCGCCAGAAATTCGACGACGCCTTCACCTTCATCTTCGAGAAGACCGAGCACGGCTGGGTGTGGGCGCACGCTTATCAATTTGATCAGGACACGGCGACCTTCATCGTCGAATGCAGCGAGGAGACCTGGGAGCGGTTTGGCTTCGGCGCGATGTCGCAGCAAGAGTCGATCGCCGTTTGCGAGCGGATTTTTGCGCGGCATCTCGGCGGTCATGCCTTGATGACCAACGCCAACCACATTCGCGGTTCGGCCTGGATCAACTTCCCGCGCGTGCTCTGCGAACGCTGGTCGTACAAGAATCTCGCGCTGATGGGCGACGCCGCCGCAAGCGCGCACTTCTCCATCGGCTCCGGCACCAAGCTCGCACTGGAGAGTGCTGTGGCGCTGGCCGATTATGTCGAATCCGAGCCAGATCTTGAAGCCGCCTTCCGCAAATATGAGGATGCGCGGCGCACCGAAGTGCTGAAGCTGCAATCGGCCGCACGCAATTCGCTCGAATGGTTCGAGGATGTCGAGCGTTACTTCGAGCTCGACCCCGTCCAGTTCAACTATTCGCTGCTGACGCGTTCGCAGCGCATCAGCCACGAAAATCTCCGGCTGCGCGATCCCGACTGGCTGGGCGACGCCGAGGCCTGGTTCCATCGCCGCGCCGGTAGCAGCGAAAATCTGCACCGCGCGCCGATGTTTGCGCCGTTCCATTTGCGCGGCATGACGCTGCAGAACCGCATCGTTGTGTCGCCGATGGCGCAGTACAAGGCCGTCGACGGCACGCCAACCGACTGGCACTTCGCCCACTACGCCGAGCGCGCCAAGGGCGGGGCCGGACTCGTCTACATCGAGATGACCTGTGTCAGCCCGGAGGGCCGTATAACGCCCGGCTGCCCGGGTTTCTATGCCCCCGAACATGAAGTCGCGTGGAGGCGCCTCGTCGATTTCGTCCACGCCGAGACCGAGGCGAAGATTTGCGCACAGATCGGCCACTCCGGACCGAAAGGCTCGACCCAACTCGGCTGGGAGGAGGACAACGCACCCCTGCCCGGCGGCAACTGGCCGGTGATGGCCGCATCAGCCGTGCCGTGGTCACCGCAGAACCAGACGCCGAAGGCGATGGACCGCGCCGATATGACGCGGGTGCTGGAACAGTTCGTTGCGTCGGCGGAGATGGCCGACCGCTGCGGCTTCGACATGCTGGAGATCCATGCCGCGCACGGCTACCTGCTTTCCTCTTTCATCACGCCGCTGACCAACCAGCGCACCGATAAGTATGGCGGCTCTCTCGAAAATCGCATGCGTTACCCGTTGGAGATTTTCCACGCGGTGCGCGCCGCGTGGCCGGCCGAGAAGCCGGTGTCGATGCGCATTTCGGCGAACGACTGGGTCGGCATCGAGGGCGTGACGCCGGCCGAAGCCGTTCAGATCGCGAAGATGCTGCATGACGCCGGCGTCGACATCTGTGACGTCTCCGCCGGCCAGACATCGATCCGCGCCGAGCCGGTTTATGGCCGCATGTTCCAGACGCCTTTTTCCGACCGCATCCGCAACGAGGTCGGCATGGCAACGATGGCGGTCGGCAACATCTACGAACCGGACCACGTCAACTCGATCCTGATGGCGGGCCGCGCCGATCTCGTGGCGCTCGCCCGGCCACATCTCAGCGACCCGTACTGGACGCTGCATGCGGCGGTGCAGCTTGGCGACCGCGACGTAAAATGGCCGAACCCATACTTGCCGGGCCGCAACCAGCTCTACCGGTTGGCAGAGCGCAACGCGACGATGGGGCTAAAGGTATGATCGTCGGGCGACACGCACTGGTGACCGGCGGCGGCACGGGCGTCGGCAAGGCGATCGCGCTGGCGCTAGCCGACGCTGGCGTTGATGTGACGATCTGCGGCCGCCGGCAGGATGCGCTCGACGCTGCCGCGGCAGGAAACAGCCGGATCCACGGCATTGCCGCCGACGTGACGGACGAAGCGTCGATGGCGGAACTCTACCAAAAGGCCGAGACCGCGCGTGGCCCGATCGATATTGTCATTGCCAATGCCGGCATCGCCTCCAGCGCACCCGCTGCGAAAACCAGCCTCGCCGACTGGCGACGCATGATTGATGTCAACCTGACCGGCGCGTTCCTCACCGTGAAGCCGGCGCTCGCCGGCATGGCACAGCGCAAGAGCGGCCGCATCGTTTTCGTCGCCTCCGTCGCGGGGCTGCGCGGCGCGGCCTATGTCGCGCCTTACGTCGCCTCGAAGCATGGCGTCATCGGCCTGATGCGCGCGCTGGCCGCCGAATATGTGATGTCCGGCATCACGGTGAACGCGGTCTGCCCCGGCTTCGTCGAGAGCGACATGCTGGATGAGTCGATCCAGCGGATCGTCCAGAAGACCGGACGCAGTGCCGAGGAAGCGCGTGCAAGTCTCGCCTCGAACAATCCGCAAGGCCGCATCATCCAGCCGCAGGAAGTGGCGGACGCGGTGCTCTATCTTTGCGGCGACGGCGCGATCTCGGTCAACGGCCACGCGCTCGCCATTTCGGGAGGCGCGACATGGTGAGCGCACCCCTCACAGCGCAGGGCATGTCGAAAGACGGCAAGGAGCGGCTGCGCCTCTGGATCCGCCTGCTGCGCGCCTCACGCACCATCGAGGCAGAACTGCGTGATCGGCTGAAGAAGGATTTCGATACGACGCTGCCGCGCTTCGACGTGATGGCCGCGCTCTACCGCGCGCCCGAAGGCATGCTGATGAGCGACTTGTCGCGTTTCCTGCTTGTTTCCAACGGCAATGTCACCGGCATCGTCGACCGGCTTGTTTCCGAAGACCTGGTGGCGCGCGCGCGCCGCAATGGAGACCGCCGTACCTCGATGGTGCGGCTTACCGATGCCGGCTCGGAGGCGTTCGCTGCGATGGCCGCCGCGCACGAACGCTGGATCGGCGAACTGCTCGGCGGCGTCTCGGAGGATGACACGAAACGGCTGTCGGCAATGCTGAAGGCGTTTCGCAGCAATTGGGAAGGCCGCGAATGAGACCCACCTCCATGACGGCGTTCAAGCCGAACCACTTCCTGTGGGAGGTGAAGGGCCGCGTCGCGCGCGTCCGCCTCGACCGTCCGGAGCGCAAGAACCCCCTCACCTTCGACTCCTATGCCGAACTGCGCGACACGTTTCGCAACCTCGTCTACGCGGACGATGTCGATGCGGTCGTCTTCCTCTCGAACGGCGGCAACTTCTGCTCCGGTGGCGATGTTCACGACATCATCGGCCCGCTGGTGAAGATGGACATGAAGGAATTGCTCGCCTTCACGCGCATGACCGGCGATTTCGTCAAGGCGATGCTGAACTGCGGCAAGCCGATCATCTCGGCGGTCGACGGCGTCGCGGTCGGCGCCGGCGCAATCATCGCCATGTCTTCCGACATCCGCATCGCGACGCCGGAGGCGAAGACAGCGTTTCTGTTCACGCGCGTCGGGCTTGCCGGTTGCGACATGGGCGCCTGCGCCATCCTCCCGCGCATCATCGGCCAGGGTCGCGCGGCGGAACTGCTCTACACTGGCCGCACCATGACCGCGCAGGAAGGCGAGCGCTGGGGCTTTTACAACCGCCTCGTCGATGCTGCTGCACTTGAGGCCGACGCGCTGGAGATGGCCGAACGCATCGTCTGCGGCCCGACCTTCGCGCACGGCATCACCAAAACACAGCTCAACCAGGAATGGTCGATGGGTCTCGACCAGGCGATCGAGGCCGAGGCGCAGGCTCAGGCTATCTGCATGCAGACCCGCGATTTCGAGCGCGCCTACAACGCCTTCGTCGCCAAGCAGAAACCGGTGTTCGAGGGGAACTGATGCCTGACCGCTCCTTCCTCGACTGGCCGTTTTTTGAGGACCGGCACCGCGCCTGGGCCCAAAGCCTCGACGCGTGGTGCACGAAGAACCTGCCGGTCGCGCATGAGGATGTGGATGCCGCCTGCCGCGAACTCGTCGCGATGCTGGGCCAAGGTGGCTGGCTGAAACCGACGGCGGTTGATCCGGCTAACCCCGCTCCGCTTGATGTGCGCACCCTCTGCATCACGCGCGAGACCCTGGCGCGGCATGACGGCCTCGCCGACTTTGCCTTTGCGATGCAAGGGCTCGGCACCGGCTCGATCAGCCTGTACGGCTCGGTCGAGCATCAGAAATGGCTGGCGAAAACGCGCGCCGGGCAAGCGATCTCGGCCTTCGCCCTATCGGAGCCGCGCTCCGGCTCCGACGTCGCCAACATGGACATGACGGCGACGCGTGATGGCGAAAGCTATGTTCTGAACGGCGAGAAAACCTGGATCTCCAACGGCGGCATCGCCGACCTGTACGTGGTGTTCGCGCGCACCGGCGAAGCGCCGGGCGCCAAAGGCCTGTCCGCGTTTCTCGTGCCGGCCGGTACACCGGGCCTCACCGTCGCCGAGCGGCTCGAGGTGATCGCACCGCATCCGCTGGCGCGTCTCGCCTTCAAGAATGTCCGCCTCCCCGCTTCCGCCCTGATCGGCAAGCCGGGTGACGGCTTCCGGATCGCCATGTCGGTGCTCGATGTGTTCCGCTCGACCGTCGGCGCAGCCGCGCTCGGCTTTGCGCGGCGCGCGCTCGACGAAAGCCTGAAGCGTGCGCGCGAACGCGAACTGTTCGGCGCGCCCATGGCTGAATTGCAGATGGTGCAAGGCCACCTCGCCGACATGGCGCTCGATATCGACGCCGCAGCGCTGCTGATCTATCGCGCCGCCTGGACAAAGGACATGGGCGCGCCGCGCGTGACCCGCGAGGCGGCGATGGCCAAACTGTTCGCCACAGACAAGGCACAGGAGGTGATCGACAAAGCAGTCCAGTTGCACGGTGGCGACGGCGTGCGCCGCGGCCACATCGTCGAGAGTCTATATCGCGAGATCCGTGCGCTGCGAATCTACGAAGGCGCGTCCGACGTGCAGAAGGTCGTGATCGCCCGCCAGGTGCTGGGAGCGGCATGATGGCAGCGCTCGGCCCCTCCGCCCACACCGACACCTTCGCGCGCGACAATCTTCCGCCGCGCGATCAGTGGCCGGAGTTTCTGCTGGACGGTTTTGCCTACCCCGAGCGGCTGAATGCTGGCGTCGAGCTGACGGACCGCCTGGTCGAACAAGGGTTTGGCGACAACACCGCGCTTATCGGCAATGGCCGCCAGAGAACCTACAAGGAACTGTCGGATTGGACGAACCGGCTGGCGCATGCGCTGGTCGAGAATTACGGCGTAAAGCCCGGAAATCGTGTGTTGATCCGCTCGGCAAACAACCCTGCGATGGTCGCCTGCTGGCTGGCTGCGACGAAGGCCGGCGCGGTCGTCGTCAACACCATGCCAATGCTGCGCGCAGGTGAATTGGCACAGATCGTCGATAAGGCGGAGATCGCGCTGGCGCTCTGCGACACGCGGCTGATGGACGAGTTGGTTGCCTGCGCCAAGACCAGCCACTTCCTCAAGCAGGTGATTGGCTTCGACGGCACCGCCAACCACGATGCCGAGCTCGATCGCGCAGCGCTCAGCAAATCGGTGCGTTTTGACGCGGTGCAGACCGGCCGCGACGATGTCGCGCTGCTCGGCTTCACCTCCGGCACGACGGGCGTGCCCAAGGCGACGATGCACTTCCACCGCGACCTACTGATCATCGCCGACGGCTACGCCAAGGAAGTGCTCGGCGTGACGCCAGACGATGTGTTCGTCGGCTCGCCGCCGCTTGCCTTCACCTTCGGGCTCGGCGGCCTGGCGATCTTCCCGCTGCGTTTCGGCGCGGCCGCGACTCTGCTGGAGAGCGCGACGCCGCCCAATATGGTCGAGATCATCCAGACCTATCGCGCGACGATCAGCTTCACCGCGCCGACGGCATACCGCGCCATGCTGCAGGCCATGGATCAGGGCGCCGACCTGTCGTCGCTGCGCATCGCTGTCTCTGCTGGCGAGACGCTGCCCGCGCCGGTCTACGAAGATTGGGTCAGGAAGACCGGCAAGCCGATCCTCGACGGCATCGGCGCGACGGAGATGCTGCATATCTTCATCTCGAACCGCCTCGATGACCGCGCGCCCGCGACAACCGGCACGCCAGTGACGGGCTACGAGGCGCGCATCGTCGACGATGAGATGAACGAGGTACCGCGCGGCACGATTGGCCGGCTCGCGGTGCGCGGGCCGACAGGTTGCCGCTACCTCGCCGACGACCGCCAGAAAAACTACGTTCGCAACGGCTGGAACCTGACGGGCGACTCTTTTGTCCAGGATGAAACCGGCCATTTCCAATTCGCGGCGCGCTCCGACGATATGATCATCTCGTCCGGCTACAACATCGCCGGCCCGGAAGTGGAAGCCGCGCTTCTTTCCCACGCCTCGGTCAAGGAATGCGCCGTCATCGGCGTCGACGATGTCGAGCGCGGGCAGATCGTCGAGGCGCATATCGTGCTGGTCGACGGGGTCACGGCTGATGAGCTGACGCGCAAGACGCTGCAGGATCACGTCAAGGCGACGATCGCGCCGTACAAATATCCGCGCTCGGTGAAATTCATCGACGCCCTGCCGAAGACGCAGACGGGCAAGATCCAGCGTTTCCGTTTGAGGCAGAAACAATGACAGATTTCGCCAAGACGCGAGCGCAGTTCCACCTTCCCGAAGGCGTGATCTATCTCGACGGCAATTCGCTCGGGCCGCTGCCCTTCAAGGCGAAAGATCGCGTCGCGAAAATGCTGGCCGACGAGTGGGGCGAGATGCTGATCCGCGGCTGGAACGCTGCCGGCTGGATGATGCAATCGACCAGGATCGGTGACCGCATCGCCAGGCTGATCGGCGCGTCGGCGGGTAGCGTCATCATGGGCGACACGCTGTCGATCAAGGTCTATCAGGCACTCGCCTCGGCAATCGAGCTGAACCCGTCGCGCAAGATCGTGCTGTCCGACAGTGGCAACTTCCCATCCGACCTCTACATGGCACAAGGCCTCGTCGCCTCGCTCGGCTGCGGACTCGAGCTGAAAATCGTCGAGCCGGAAGAGGTGGAGGCCGCGATCGACGAGAGCATCGCCGTGCTGATGCTGACGGAGGTCGATTACCGCACCGGCCGCCTGCACGACATGCGCACGCTGACGAAGAAAGCACGTGACGCGGGCGTGCTGACGGTCTGGGATCTCGCGCATTCGGCCGGCGCGCTGCCGATCGATCTCACAGGCGCCGGCGCGGATTTCGCCGTCGGCTGCACCTACAAATATTTGAACGGCGGGCCCGGCGCGCCGGCCTTCATCTATGTCGCGCCAAAACATCAAGAAACGGCGCGCCCTGCCCTGTCGGGCTGGCTCGGCCACGAGGCGCCGTTTGCGTTCGACCTCGACTATCGCGCGGGCAAGGGCATCGAGCGTATGCGCGTCGGCACACCGCCGGTGATTGCCCTAACTGCCCTCGACGCGGCGCTCGATGTCTGGGACAGCGTGTCGATGGATGATGTGCGAGCAGCCTCGATCGGGCTCGGCGATCTCTTCATCCGCGAGGTCGAGGGCCGCTGTCCCGGCCTGACGCTCGCCTCCCCGCGCAGCGGCAACAAGCGCGGCAGCCAGGTCTCGTTCCGCCATCCCGAGGGTTACGCGATCATGCAGGCACTGATCGCGCGCGGCGTCATCGGCGATTTCCGCGCGCCGGATGCGATCCGCTTCGGTTTCACGCCGCTCTACATTGGCGAAGCCGAGGTGCTGGCCGCAGTCAAAATCCTGGAAGACATCGTCACGAACCGCCTCTGGGACCGCCCGGAATACAAGAAGAAGGCGTTGGTCACATGACGGCCAAGCCATACGACCCCGCGCGTGAAGGCGCTGAGATGTCGTTCGCCGAGCGGATGTCTTATGGCGACTATCTGCATTTGGAGCAGGTGTTGGATGCGCAGCAGCCGCTGTCGGCCGCGCATGACGAGCTGCTCTTCATCATCCAGCACCAGACGTCGGAACTCTGGATGAAGCTCGCGATCCACGAAATTCGCGCCGCCATGGTGGCTATCCACGAGGATCGTCTGCAGCCGGCCTTCAAGATGCTGTCGCGCGTCGCCCGCATCTTCGAGCAGCTCACCGGGGCGTGGGATGTGCTGCGCACGATGACGCCCAGCGAATACACCGAGTTTCGCGAGTCGCTCGGCCAGTCGTCTGGCTTTCAGTCTTGGCAGTATCGTGCCATCGAGTTCCTCGCCGGCAACCGCAACCACGCGATGCTGAAGCCGCATGCGCACCACCCGGACATCGTCGCGAAGCTCGAAGAAATTCTCACCGCGCCCAGCCTCTACGACGAAGCGCTGGCGCTGCTGGCGCGCAACGGGTTCGACATTGGCTCGGAAGAACTGAAGCGCGACTGGCGAGAGACCCGCGCAGAAAACCCGCATGTGCTCGCAGCGTGGAAAGCGATCTATGCCGCGCCGGAAGAGCACTGGGCTCTCTACGAACTCGCCGAAAAACTCGTCGACTTCGAGGACTATTTCCGCCGCTGGCGCTTCAATCACGTGACCACGGTCGAACGCATCATCGGCTTGAAGCGCGGCACCGGCGGCACGGGCGGCGTGTCCTATCTGCGCCGCATGCTCGACGTCGTGCTCTTCCCCGAACTGTGGAAAGTTCGGACCGAACTGTAAGCCCTTGGAGAATTTGACCATGCACACCATTCTGCAGCCCGAGGGCTGGGCAAAACCGGCCGGCTACGCCAATGGCGTCGCAGCGAGCGGCCGGCAGGTTTTCGTCGCCGGACAGGTTGGCTGGAACGGACAGTGCCAGTTCGAGACCGACGATTTTGTCGGCCAGTTCCGCCAGACGCTCGCCAACGTCGTGGCCGTTCTCGCGGCGGGCGGTGCCAAGCCCGAGCACATCACCACAATGACGTGGTACTTCACCGACAAGCAGGAATACCTCGCCAATCTGAAGGGCGTCGGCCAAGCCTATCGCGAGATTATCGGCAAGAATTATCCAGCCATCGCCGCGCTACAGGTGGTCGCGCTTATGGAAGATCGCGCCAAGGTCGAGATCCAGGCGATCGCCGTCGTTCCGGACTAGGTTCGCAGGCCGGCCTTCTTCAGCAACGGCAGCACGGCATCGCAGAAATACGGCAGCTCCTGCGTATAGTTGACGAAGGAAAGCGCGATCCCCTCGTACCCCTTCTCCGCGATCGCGATCATCTCATCGACGATCCGCTGCGGCGTGCCGACCAGCGGATAGGTCCCCGCGCCGCCAGCGAAACGCTGCCGGTACTGGTCGTAGGCGTGTGGGTCGTGCGACTGCGAGAATTCCTTTTTTCCGGCCATGTGCTGGTCGACCGCGGCGTGATCGGCAAGCGTCACGGCGTAGCGGTCGTAATAGGCCTGCGCTTCCTCCTGCGTCGGGCGGCAGACAACATGCGCGACCGTATAGCAGCCGACATCACGGCCGACCTTCCCTGCCCGATCGCGGATATCGGCGACATGCTTCTCGGCATCCGCCAGTTCTGAAAAGGTGGTGAAGAGATAGTCGCACTTGGCCGAAGCAAAATCGCGCCCCGGTCCGCCGAACGCGGCGTTCATCGTCACCGGCCTCGGCGCCTGAAGGCTCGCAGGCCGGCTAACCGCATCCTTCAAGTGATAATACGTGCCGTCATGGTCGAACGGTTCGTCGGAGGCGTAGAGCCGCTCAAGGATATCGATCCACTCGGCCGCCTGATCGTAACCCTTCTCGACGAGTTGCGTGCCGAACATGCCGAACTCTTTCGGGTTCCAGCCGCAGACGATGTTCAGGCCCGCCCTGCCCTGGCTGATGTGATCCACCGTCGCCAGCGACTTCGCCGCATAGAGCGGATGCACCAGCGGCACATGCACCGTCATGAACAGGCCAATCTGCTCTGTCGCGGTCGCGAGTCCCGCCGCCCAGGTGAAGGTCTCGAATGACCATTCGCGCACCCGGTTCTTGCCGCCAAAGCCCTTCCAGCGCGCGATCGGCAGGAAGAACTCAAGTCCGGCGCGGTCGGCGATCTGCGCGGCAGTCAGATTGTCCCGCCAGCTTGCCAGCCACCGCTCCGGCACGTCGGTGATCGCAAGCCCGCCGTCCGCATTGGTGGAGAAGACGCCGAGTTTCAGCCGGTTGGGGCCTTTGAGCGGATGCGGTTTCAAGATAGTCGGCCCCTCGCTTGCCGCCCCACGCTACGGCGGCGTCAGAATATTTCAAGCCTGAAATAGCTTCGCACCGGCGACGTTTGCCGCTACTGATCGAGCACGGTCAGGTGAGGAATTTGTATGAGCGGCTTCCGCCAGAAATGTATAGGCACAAGCGCCGTAGTCGGCAGCTTTGCATCGATTCCGCACCCGGCCGCCGTCGAAATCAGCGCTGCGGCCGGCTTCGATTTCCTTTGCATCGATTGGGAGCACTCGCAGTTCTCGCGCGGCGACCTCGAAAACCTAGTGCGTGCGGCGGACGTTCACGGCTTACCGGCAATTGTCCGTGTCCCGGGTCATGGCCAGGAGGCGATTGCCGCGGCGCTGGATTCCGGCGCGCAGGGCGTGCTCGTCCCGCGCGTTTCGACGGCCGAACAGGCCTGCAGTGCGGTCATGGCGACGCGCTATCCGCCGGTCGGCCAGCGCGGGGTCGGACCGGGCCGCGCGGCGGGTTACGGCTACCGCATTCCCGAATATCTCTCGGCGGCCAACAACGCGATCTTGCTCGCCGTTCAGGTCGAAACCGCTGACGGCCTCGCCAATGTCGATGCCATTGCGTCGACCGAAGGCATCGACGTGATCTTTGTTGGCCCCGGCGATCTCTCCGTCTCGATTGGCGCGATGGGACCATCGGGTGCTGCCAAGCTAAACAAGGCGATAGAGACCATTCTTGCCACGGCGCAAGAGCGCGACAAGGTCGCTGGCATATTCTGCGGCAGGCCCGAGGATGTCGGCAAATGGTCCGGCAAAGGCGCCAGTTTCTTTATCCTCGCAAGTGACGGCATGTTCCTCGGGGCCGCGTCAAAAGCCGCGGCGACGGATGCCCGCGCCCTGCTCCCTCAAACGCCGAAACCAGCCCGCAAGACTACCCGCCGTTAGTCCACCAACGAAATCTTTTTAAGCTTAAAACTTTTGCCTTGAAAAGCGCCTGTGTTCGGATAGCATTTCACCTGTCGTTGGGGCCGCCGAGGGATCATTGGTCGGTCCAGCGATGGCCTGCGTCCCGAGTGCGCTAAAGGTACCGTCCTTGTCGTTCATGCCGCCCCAGCAGTCTTCCGTGGCCAAGGCGCGCTACGCTTACGACGGGATTCGCGCGCAAATCCGCGACCTCCATACCGAAAACATCGCCAACCTCGCTGTCCGCGCCCGGGAACTCGGCGACGTCATCGCGCTCTGGTACGGCGAAGGCGATGTCGTCACGCCTGCCTTCATCCGCGATGCCGCCAAGGCCGCGCTCGACCAGGGTCTCACCTTCTACATTCCCGATATGCGCGGGCACGCACCGCTGAACGAGGCTCTGTCAGACTATCAGTCGCGCCTGCACGGTAAGACGATTCCGATCAAACAGACGACGGTCACGCCGGGCGGCATGCAAGCGCTCTACCTTGCACTGGAACTGCTCGTCGATGGCGGAACGAATGTCGTCTACGTCACGCCGCAATGGCCGAACATCTATAACGCCATCCACCTGATCGGGGGCGAGCCTCGCCCCTTCGCGCTCGATTTCAAGGATGGCGATTTCCGCCTCGACCTCGATCGTCTCTTCGCTACCTGTGACGCCCGCACCCGCGCGATCTTTCTGTCGACGCCGTCAAATCCCACCGGCTGGACCGCCACCCGCGCCGAAATGGAAGCGCTGCTCGACTTCTCGCGCCGCACCGGCGTCTGGATCATTTCGGACGAGGTGTACGGCCGCCTGTATTTTGACGGCGATGTCGCGCCGTCGATCCTGCAGGTTGCGGATGACGGCGACCGCGTGATCTCGGTCAACAGCTTCTCCAAGGCCTGGGCGATGACGGGCTGGCGGCTCGGCTGGCTGACTCACCCATCCGGCGTCGCCGACCAGCTTGGCGCGATGACGCAGTACATCAATTCGGGCACCGCGGGCGCCATCCAGGCCGCGGGCACCGCCGCGATCAAGCAGGGAGAGTCCTTCGTCGCCGAGATCAAGCAGCGCATCAAGACCGGCCTCGACCTCGCCTACGAGAGATTGGCCGAAATGCCGCGCATCATCCTGCCGGCAAAGCCGCGTGGCGGCATGTATGCCTTTTTCGCGCTCGAAGGCGAGGGCGACGCGCGGCGCGCCTGCGCCGACATCCTCGAGAAGGCGCATGTTGGGTTGGCGCCGGGGCATCTGTTCGGCAGCTCTTCGAACCAATTCATCCGCATGTGTGTCTGCCGCGACCGCGACCAGATCGCGACCGCGCTGGACCGCATGCTGGCAGTCAAGAATTGATGCTCGGCGTGGGGCGGAGCTTCAACAAAACCGCGCGGGCATGAACCCGCCCGGATCAACAGAAAGAGGGAACACAAGAATGAACCTTACCCGTCGCAGTCTCCTGGCCGTCGCCGCGGCGATCGGCTTCGCCACCCCTGCCTTCGCGCAGGACGTCCTTAATGTCGGCTCCTATCCGAACAACCCGCCGTTCGAATTCCAGGAAGATGGCAAGTTCGTGGGCTTTGAGGTGGACATCGTCACCGAGGCCGCCAAGCGCGCCGGCATGACGGTCGAGGTCCAAGGCCTCGACTTCCAGCCGCTCTTCGCCGCGACCAGTTCGGGCCGCATCGACGTCGCAATCTCGTCGATCACCATTACCGCCGAGCGCCTCGGCTCGCAATCCTTCACCCAGCCCTACTATGATTCCGACATGGGCATCGCCGCCAAGACCGATGGCGCCGTGAAGGGTCTTGCCGATCTCAAGGGCAAGATCGTCGGCGTGCTCTCCGGTTCGACCGGCGAGAAATATGCAAACGAAAACAAGGACGCGCACGGCTTTACCGAAGTGAGAGGGTATAACACCCAGCAGGAAGTGCTGCTCGATCTCGCCGCCGGCCGCGTCGATGGCGTGGTCAGCGACGTTCCCGGCATGGAGTATGCCTTCACCCGCATGCAGGGCCTAGCCGTTGTCGAGCGTATCAAGACCGGCGAGCAGTATGGCCTGATGATGACCAAGGACCACCCGCTGCTCGGCAAGATCAATGACGCGATCACTGCGATGAAGGCAGACGGCACCATGCAGTCGATCCACAAGAAGTGGTTCGGCGTCGACGCGCCGGCCGACTCTTCGACGGCCAAGGAAGCGCCGCTTCCGAAAGCCTGATAAAACAGCACAATCGCTGTCGATCGTGCCGGCGAAGAGCCGGCACGATTGTTTCCAGCACCATGCATCCACGTCCTAGCGGGGTAGGCCGATGACTTTGCTCGACACGTTCTTCAACAGCCAGGTGATGGTCTCGGCTTTCCCGATCCTCATGCGCGGGCTGTTCAACACGCTGCTGCTGGGCTTGCTCGCGATCGGCATCGGCGTGCCGCTCGGCCTGCTCATCAGCCTCGTGCGGCTTTACGCACCAAAACCATTCCGCTGGCTGGCGGTCTGCTACATCGACATCTTCCGCGCCATGCCGGTCCTGGTGGTGCTGATCCTGATCTACTACGCCCTGCCCTTCGTCGGCATCCGCCTGTCGTCCTGGGCGTCCGCGACGCTGGCGTTTTCCTTCGTCATGTCGGCTTACTCGGCCGAGGTGTTCCGCTCCGGCATCGAGAGCATCCCGCACGGCCAGTTCGAAGCGGCGCACGCGCTTGGCCTGCCTTTCATGCTGACGCTTCGCAAAGTCATCCTGCCGCAGGCTGTGCGCGTCGTTATTCCGCCGACGACCAGTAACTGCGTCTCGATGTTCAAGGACACGTCGCTCGCATCAACAGTTGCGTTGCCGGAGCTCCTCAAGGAGGCGAACAACGCACAGGCGCTCTACGCCAACCCCTCTCCGCTGATCGCTGCGGCGGTCATCTACCTCGCCTTCCTGTGGCCAATGGTCCGCCTCGTCGGCTACGTCGAGAAGCGCTTCAAGGCCGCTAACGCGCGCTAACAGCTT
>DATJTE010000057.1:0-3029 GCA_035503715.1 Rhizobiaceae bacterium
CGTTTTCAGCCCCTTGCCAAACCCCGTACCGAATCGTTTATCGTTCGGCCATGCCCCTCGGTCTGTTGAGACGAACTCTGATGCCCCGGCGCGCGCCCGTAAAGGAGCGCGAGCACGAGGTTGCGGGCCGTACGCTGCCGCTCAGAATCGTTGAAAATGACCGGGCGCGGCGGCTGACGCTGCGGATTGACGCAGGGGGAAGGGGCCTTCGGATCACCGTTCCCCCGGGCGTGCCGAGCCGCGACGTCTGGAAGTTCCTGTACCGCCATCAGGACTGGCTGGAAGAGCGCCTTGCCAAGGTGCCGAAACGGCCGAAAGTCCGCGTCGGGATCAAGATCCCGTTCCGTGGGGTGCCGCACAAGATCATCCATGTCCCCGACCAGCGCGGCACGGTTACGCAAGGTGAGTTTGAAGGCGTGCCGGCGCTGTTCGTTTATGGCGACAGGGACCATCTCCCGCGCCGGCTGGCCGATTTCCTGAAGCGGCAGGCCAAGAAGGATATCGAGCGCTACGTCGCCAAGCATACGACGGCGATCGGCAAGCGCGCCAAGGCGATCCGGTACCGGGATACCACCAGTCGCTGGGGATCCTGCACGGCCGACGGTATTCTCTCGTTCTCGTGGCGCATCATGATGGCTCCACCACCTGTGATTGAGTACCTCGTCGCACACGAGGTTTCCCATCTCAAGGAAATGAACCACGGGCCGAAATTCTGGAAACTCTGCGAGAAGTTGTTTCCGGATACCGAGCGCTGCAAGGACTGGTTGAAGCGCAACGGCAACGCCTTGCAGGCGATCCAGTTCGACTGAGCGGCGCCGACGCCTCTTCCTTCTCCCCTTGTGGGAGAAGGTGTCGCCTCGGGCGTGCGAAGCAAAGCGAATGTGAGGACGGATGAGGGGTGTTGGAAGAAATGAGGGATTGAGGGTTGCGCTCCGTCCAGCACCCCTCATCCGTCCTCACATTCGCTTCGCTACGGCTCGGCCACCCTCTCCCACAAGGGGAGAAGGAAAGCGCTCCACCGTCCGCGCCTGTCAGTAGCTGTCAGCAGTCTTTATCCACGCCCTCTCGGACCTGCCTGATAATCCGTCGCCTGTGAAAGGAGGCGGTGATGGACGAAAGGCTGGCGGAACTGGAGCACAGATCGCTGCAGCGCATCCTCGGCGATCTCTGGATCATGTCCGGGCTCGGCCGCCGGGCGACGATCCTGCGCAGCGTCCATCGTCTCGTCACGCGTTTGCTCCGTCCCGCCGAGGCTGCGGCGCGGCGGCTGATCACAGTGCTCGCCATGCACATCACCGTGACGCTGCCGCCGGCCCGCACCGCCGCGCCAAACAGCAGCCAGCCGGACACCACGGGTCCGGACGGTGTCCAGTCTCAAGCCGATCGCCCCCCGGCCGATCTGCCCCCGGACGAGTGGCGCTCCGACGGCTGGCGGCCGTTTGTGCTTCCCGAGCTGCTGCCGCGCCTGCCCGACCCGGACGCCCAGCCACGCCCGTGTCCGATCATTTTTTCAGGCATGGACGATGAGATCGACGGCAGCCGCCTCGCCCATCGCATCGATGCGCTGTTTCACGCGCTCGACGATATTCAGGCCGCAGCGCAACGCCTGGCGCGCTGGCAGGCGCTGCGCCAACGCGCGCGGTCACGCGGCGTCTTCTGCGCTATCCAGCCGCTGCGGCCCGGTCCGCCGCTCGATTTGCGCGGCCGCGCGGCGCGGCGGCTGAAGAAGCATGAAGAACTCTTCGGCATCCTCGAAAGCGCGCACGAGCGCGCCTGGTGGGCGCGGAATGCGCCGCCCGACACGTCATGACCGCGTCCACGCCCAGCACAAGCGGCTTGTCACTGGCCACACGGCAAAAAGCCGGGCGTGGCAACGAAGAGCTGTGCCAAAGCGCCAAATCTCGACTCTTCAAGGAAATCGTGCCACTCCCACGCCATGCCGCTCAACATCAAAATCTGCGGGCTGAAGAAGCCTGATGCGCTCGCCGCCGCGCTGGCCGGCGGTGCGTCGCATGTCGGCTTCATCTTTTTCGCCAGGAGCCCGCGCTACGTCACGCCCGCCGATGCCGGGGAGCTTCGCAAGGCCGCGCACGGTCGCGCGCAAGCGGTTGCGGTGGCTGTGGATGCCGACGATGCGGCGCTCGACGCGATCGTCGAGGCGATGCAGCCGGACATGCTGCAACTGCACGGCAAGGAAACGCCCGAGCGCGTCAGCACAGTCAAGGCGCGTTATGGGCTTCCGGTGATGAAGGCTGTGGCGCTGCGCGACGCGGCCGATCTGGAAGCCATCAAACCTTATCTCGGCACGGCCGACCGGTTCCTCTTCGACGCGAAGCCGCCCGCGGGCTCGGAGCTTCCCGGCGGCAACGGTGTGTCTTTCGACTGGCGCATCCTGCAACAACTTGACGCCGGTATCGACTACATGCTTTCGGGCGGGCTCAACGCCGCCAATATCGGCGACGCCCTGCGCCTCGCAAACCCACCCGGTATCGACATTTCGTCGGGCGTGGAAAGCGCGCCGGGCGTCAAGGAGCCGGCGCTGATCGAACAATTCTTCCGGGCCGTAAGAGCCGCGCGCGACGGTCGTGCGGCGTGAACGTCTGAACCTTCAGGAGATCGGCGCGTGAACCAGCCGGCATCACCCAATTCCTTCCGCACCGGCCCAGATGAGCAGGGCATGTTCGGCATGTTCGGCGGCCGCTTCGTCGCCGAGACTCTCATGCCGCTGATCCTCGACCTCGAGGCAGAATGGAACAAGGCGAAGACCGATCCGGCCTTCAAGGGCGAGCTGCAGGCGCTTTCGACGTTCTATGCCGGCCGGCCGTCAAAGCTCTATTTCGCCGAAGGCCTGACCCGCCATCTGGGCGGGGCCAAGGTCTATTTCAAACGCGAGGACCTGAACCACACCGGCTCGCACAAGATCAACAACTGCCTCGGTCAGATCCTGCTCGCCAAGCGCATGGGCAAGAAACGCATCATCGCCGAGACGGGGGCCGGCCAGCACGGCGTCGCCTCGGCCACCGTCGCCG
>DATJTE010000058.1:0-4648 GCA_035503715.1 Rhizobiaceae bacterium
GGTACCGAGGAGACGATCGCCGCATGACAGGGCAGATCCGCAACTTCGTTGGCCGCTGGTATTCGATTCCGCTGCTGCTGGCGGCATGGCAACTGGCGGTGTCGAGCGGCAGTGTGAATTCGCGGCTGCTGCCGAGCGTGCCTCAGGTCGCCGAGGTGCTGTTTGCTGAAATCAGAAACGGCGTCCTCGTCTATCACGCGGGCGTCACGCTCGGCCGTGCGCTCAGCGGGTTTGCCCTTGCCGCCGCAGCAGGGATTCCGCTCGCCGCAGTGATGGCGCGCTCGACATTGTGCCGCAATCTGTTCGAGCCGATCTTCTTCTTCGGCTATCCCATTCCCAAGATCGCTCTGTTTCCGATCTTCACCTACATTTTCGGCTTTGGCACGCCATCAAAGATCGCCTTCACGTTCCTGGAGTGTCTCTATCCAGTTGTGGTGACGTCATACTTCGGTTTTGCCGGAATCCAGACACGCCTGATCTGGGCGGCACGGAATTTCGGCGCCAGCCAATGGACCGTGCTCTGGCGGGTGATCCTGCCGGCCGCGCTGCCCGCCATTTTTGCCGGGCTGCGGATCGCGCTCCCGGTCGCCATCATCGTCGTGGTGCTCACCGAGATGATCGGCGATTCGATCGGGCTTGGATATTACATCTCGGTATGGAGCACCCGTTTCACCTTCCAGAACGTATACGCCGCCATCATCGTCATTGGGGCGTGCGGCTTCGTGCTCGACCAGATTCTTGTCCGGTTATGCGGCTATTTCGTCCATCAGGGGCATAATGCGCCGCGGTGAGCAACCACCTGAGCGCCGGCGGCACGCCCAATCATAATCTGATCTGTGGGCATCCGCGCCCGACCTGCGTCGTCAAACCCGATAGCCGAAAATGTCGCAGCCGAGCACGCTCTCGAGGTGTCGGCCGAAACGGTACTTGAGCTCAGTGCCGTTGAAGGGTGGCTGCTCGAGCTTCTGCTCGGTCGCGTCAAACGGCTCGACTTCGAGCACGACGAACGTATGTCCCGGCGTATTCGCGGCGGCGAGCCGGGGGAAATCGCGTTCCAAATCCTCGACGCTACGGAATTCGAAAATGCGCTGCAGCCCCATGCCGCGTGCAATCGCTGCGTAGTCGTTGTTCTCGAGATTGGGCAGTGCGGCGTTCGACGTCGCGCCATAGACGCGATTGGATACCAGAAAGTGCGTCAGGTTCGGCAGGTTCAGTTCGCGTTCGACCATCAGCATGCCCGGATTCATGCAAAACGCGCCATCACCCATGAACGCCCATATTTTCAGCTCGGGCTGCGCCAAGGCCAGGCCGGAGGCGAACATGGTGGACAGACTCATGGAGGCATCGAGATAGAAGCTCGCAACCGAATCGCGCGTCGCTGACCACCAGGCTTGCCCGGAGTTGCCGGCCGAGGTGATGACGATTTCATTGGTGCGGTGCCGCGCGATGGCGCGGAAGCAATCCATGTACTTCATTGGTGCCTCCCGCGCAGCAGATCGCGCGTAAACAGTACGACCATCGGCCGCGAAAACGTGCGGGTATGGTGGTAACAGCGCGAGATCAGGCCGATGTCGTCCGGATCGTCGATGATTTGATAGGGCATACTGATCGCATCGAGCACAGGGAGCAGGTACAGGCCGTTTGAGATGTGATGTTTATGATGGTCGCCACCGGCGCCACGCAGGGTCGCCAGTAAAAACAGCGGAATTTCGTAGGTGTAGTTGATCTTCGTCAGTGCATAGACCACCGTCATGAAACCGGACGCGCCCATCAGCGCTGCCGAGCCCATGGCGCCCATATACGCGCCCGAGCACAGGCCAATCGCGGACTCCTCGCGATTGACCGGAACGTGGACGAAGCGTTGGTCGCCTCTGATCGTCTCGATGACGTCCATCAGCCAATTGTCGGGCAGGCTGGCAACGAGCTTCACGCCGCACGATGACAGCTCGTCGGCGATCTGCGCGGCGATCGTCGGGGTTTTATCGGGCACCTGGCGGGCTCTCCTCTGTGTGAGCGTTTTGCGGCGTGATCAGCTGAAAATCAGCGGCGTGCCCGTCGATTTGTTGCGCGCTTCCAGCTTGCGGCAGAAATATCGGTATGAATGCTGCCAGTGAACCGGCGTCATGATCTGCTGATGCCTTTTGGCGCGCACGGCGCTGCCAGGCATTTTGGTCATCAACTCCGCGGCACGCCCGACGATATGTGCCTTGCAAGCTTTCTCCAGAAAAATGCCCGTACAGATGGTTTGCTCGATCGTGGCGCCGCAGAAAGTCACCCCATGATTGCCCATCAGCACGGCGAAATGGCTGCCGAGCGAGCGAGCCAGCGCTTGGCCTTCGTCGACGGTGGTGACAAGGGCAACTTCGTCCTCATGCCGCGGCACATCGACGAAATAGTCGGCGTCGAGTGTGTAGGGCTGCAGCGGCTCGACTGCTGCGGAGAACACGCAGGCATAGAATGGATGGGAGTGAACGACCACGTTGACATCGGACCGCGCGCGAAAAATTTCCGAGTGGATCGGCCACTCCGAGTGGCGCCCGCCGCTGCCGGCGATCTGCCGACCCTGCCAGTCGACCAGGACGAAGTCGTCGGCGCCGAGGATTTCGCCGAGGCCGACCTGGTTGCGCTTCATCCAGAAGCCTGTGCCGTCGCCGGCGCGAACCGAGAGATGTCCGAGCGTCATGTCGCCATGTCCCTCCATGTCGAGAATTCTGCAGGCGCGCGCCGCGTCGGCCAACAATTCGAGCGTCGCCACGTCGATCTCGACAACGGACATTACGGTCTCCAACAGGGAAGAATTGGTTCGGATTGACCCGCACTTAATGTACGATCCGGCGGCGAAGCGCAAATGCGCGATGCGCGAGCGATCGCGGCGTTGCCGGGCGGCGGGAGAAGTTGATGACGCTTAAGTTGAGCATGACGTGCGGGCCTTACGACCGCGCCCGGGCCTTGATCGATGGCGCCGTCAAGCCGGAAGGCATCGAGCTCGCTATCACCGTCAACGATGATGACGTCGAGCGGCAGCGGCAGGCGGCGCGCGGCGATTTTGATGTCTGCGAGTTCTTCACCGGCACCTACATTGCCGACCTACCGTTCAAGAAACTGGGCTTCACCGCCATCCCGATATTCGTCAAGCGCATGTTTCGGCACTCCTACATCTACATCAACAAGCAAAGCGGCATTCGGCGCCCCGAAGATCTCAACGGCCGGCGCGTCGGCGTGCAGACTTGGATCACCAGCGCCGCACTCTGGGCGAAGGGGATGCTGGAGGACGATTACGGCGTCGACCTTGCTTCCGTTGAATGGGTCGCCTGGCAGCCGGTGCGCATCCCTGACTGGAAGCCGCCCAACTGGCTCAAGCTCGTCATCGCGCCCGCCGGCGCCTCGCAGTTCGATCTGCTGGCGAGCGGCAAGATTGATGCCGCAATCACCACGGAGATTTGGGCGCCGAACCGGCACCCGGATATCGATTTCTTGTTTCCGGATTATGCGGCGCGCGAGCGCGAATATTTCGCGCGCACGCGCTGCTTCCCGATCATGCACACGCTGCTTGTTCGCAATTCCGTGCTCGACCAGCATCCCTGGACGGCCCGCAGCCTGTACGACGCCTGGGAGGCGTCGAAGCGCAAACTTTTTGTCGAGCAGGAATGGGAGCGCATCCATATGACCTCGCTCTGGTATCGCGGGTTATGGGAGGAGGAGCGCGCGGTCGCGGGCAATGACATCTATCCTTGGGGCTTCGCGAAGACCCGCCATGAGGTCGATGTCATGCTGCAATACGCGTATAAACAAGGCGTCACACCGCGGCAATATCAGCCGGAGGAGCTGTTCTGGCACTCGATGCTCGAAACCTGACGCGCCATCAGACGGCAGTCAGGCCGCCGTCGACCGGCAGCGCGACGCCGGTGATGAACGAGGCCTCGTCGGAAGCGAGCCACAGGATCGGATACGCAATTTCCTCGGCTTCCGCCCAGCGGCCCAACAGACAGGGGATGGCGCCCTTGGTCTTCAGTTCTTCGACGCTCATACCGCGCGCTTCGGCCCGTCCATAAGTCCACGGCGTCCAGGTCGAACTGGGACACACGGCGTTGACGCGGATGCCGTAACGGGCTTCCTCGCAGGCCAGCACGCGCGTCATCGCCAGGATCGCGGCTTTAGTCGCATCGTATTGCCCCATGTTTTCGCGCCCGGCGATGGCGAAGATCGAGGCAACATTGACAATGCTGCCGCGGCCAGATTTGCGCAGATGCGGCAATGCTGCGCGCGAGCACATGGCGAGTCCGGTGACGTTGGTCTGCAGGATCGTTTGCCAGCTCTCCGGCGTCGTTTCGGCAATCGGGCCGAAGGCGCGCGCGGCGGCGTTGTTGACCAGGATGTCGAGCTTGCCGAGCTTGGCGGCGAGCTGATCGACCGCAAGTGCAACCGCCGCAGGCTCGGCAATATCGGCGCTGTGCCAATACACGGCAGAATCTGGCATCTCGGCGACAAGCTCGCCGGCCGCCTTTTCGAGAGCGGCACTGTCGCGATCGATGAGGCCAACGGCAGCGCCCTCGCGCGCAAACAGCCGCGCGGTCGCCTGCCCGATGCCGCGAGCGGCGCCAGTGATGATCGCGGCCCGTTGCGCCAGGCGGTTGCTCATCGACGGCTC
>DATJTE010000059.1:0-85010 GCA_035503715.1 Rhizobiaceae bacterium
CGGAGTTCGCGCGTTCGCCATAGCGCTTTTGCCCGTCGCGAAAGATCTCGATCATCAGCGGTGAAATTTCGAGCGGTACGCCATGCGCTTCCGCCGTCTTCTGAAAGAAGCCGATGTCCTTCTGCACGAGATCCATCGAAAACGAGATGTCGCGCGAACCGTTGAGGATCACCTGGCTTTCCGTCTCATGCACGAAGGAATTGCCGGACGAGATGCGGATCGCCTCATAGGTCGTTGCGAGGTCGAGGTCGGCCGCCTTCATCGTCACCAGCGCCTCGCAAAGCGTCAGAAGATTAGCGGTCGCGAGATAGTTGGTCATGGCCTTCAGCGTCGCGGCCGAGCCGACCGGGCCGGTGTGGAGGATGCGCCGGCCGAGGATCTTCAGCACCGGCAGGATGCGCTCGAAGACGGCACGCTCACAGCCGGCGAAGATCGAGATGTTGCCGGTCGCAGCGCGATGCACACCGCCCGACACCGGGCAGTCCACGGCATGTGCGCCTTTCGCGTCGAATTTCGCGGCCAGCCGTTTGATCTCTTCCGTGTCAGTCGTCGACATCTCCAGCCAGATCGATCCGGGCCGGGCACCGGCGAGCAAACCGTCCTCCGCTTCCACGACAGCCGCCGAGGCTGCGGGCGAAGGCAGGCAGGTGATGACGAAGTCACACTGCGTGGCCATCGCCTTAGGACTGTCGCCCCAGGCCGCGCCGCCGTCGAGGAACCGCTGCGCGGCGACGCGGTCGAGTTCGCGCACGGTGAGATCAACCTTGTTTCTCAGCAGTGTCGAGGCAAGCGCTCCGCCCGCGTGACCGAGTCCGATAAAACCGACTTTCATGACAACCCCCCCTGCCTCGGCGGCAGGCTCGCGCGGCGTGCGCGCCAGCGCAAGCGCCCAGCTCGCGCGCTCGATGAGGGCAGGGGAGATCAGATCACCAGATCGGCGTTACGCTTCCTGGCGAGCACGCGGTCGATGTTCGGCATGTCGTTTGAGGCGATCCAGGCGCGCGCCTGTTCATCCGTCTTGCCATGTTCGTGCCAGCGCTGCATCAGCCGCCGCTCCAACTCCTCGCGCGGCACGTCGAGGAAAATGGCGAAATCGAAGAGCGACGCGAGCCGCGTCCATGGTTCCTCGTCGAGCAGCAGATAATTGCCTTCAGCCAGGATGAATCGCATGTCCGTCTCGACGATCGCGGCCGCCGCGCGCGACAGTTCGATCGAGCGGTCGAAGACGGGAATGGCGATATCTGGCTCGCCGGCGCGGATGCGTTTCAGCAGCGCCTCGAAGCCGGCCAGGTCGAACGTCTCGGGCGAACCCTTGCGCGACCGCAGGCCGCGCGCATTGAGGATGATGTCGTCAAAATGGAAGCCGTCCATCGGCACGACGACCGCGGTCTTTTCCGGCAGCAGGGCGCAAAGCTGCTCGGCGACGGTCGATTTGCCCGCGCCGGGCGGTCCGGCAATCCCGACCACGAAGCGTTTCGATTTCGCCGCCTTCTTGAAGATGGTCGCGGCGAGATGTGCGATTTCGGACATGCCTTCCCTTACGTCGAGAGTACCGAAAAGCGCCAGTAAGATAAGCCAAGCAGCGCCCGGCGACAAATAGTTCGGGGTCTCCTTGTGTTTGTATGGACTGCTGATACCAATCGCTGAGGCAACATCCTCGGAACGTCCAGATGCTCGAAACGGTCAGGCGCTTTTTGCGGATGCAATTGCTGCCGCTTGTGCTGATCTTCGCGATTCTCGCCCTGCTGGTCGCCGCGCGCACGGTGCTGATTGAAACCCAGCGCACGAACAATGCAGCCGTGCAAGCGACCTTTGAGCTTGATCGGCGCGTGGTCCAGGTCCTGTCGCTTCTGCAGGATGCCGAGATAGGACAGCGCGGGTACCTGCTGACGAGCGAGCAGCAATACCGCGCGCCTTACGATAGCGCCGTGACGGCTTTGCCCGCTGAAATCCAGGGGATCAGGGATCTCATTCAGAGAGAGCCGGGCCGCCTGCCTCGTTTTCCCGAACTCGTGTCCGCATCCGAAGAGAAGCTGGCCGAACTGAAGGAAACCATCGACATGTTTGCGTCGGGCAACCGTTCCGGCGCCCTCGAGATCTTGCGCAGCGATCGCGGCAAGGTCCTCATGGATCGCGTCCGCTCCATCGTTGCCGACATCCGCCGTGACGAAAATGCGATGCTCGTGGCGAGCCTCGACGAAGCCGATGAGCTCGGCGAATGGCTGCGGATCGCTTCGATCGCTTCGGCGTTGGCGATCCTGGCGCTTGCCCTGTTCGGCTTCCTCGCCATGCGTCGCCGCATGCGCGAGGTCATGACAGCGCATGCCGAGCTGGCTGCGGCGAACGTGGCGCTCACCGATGAGATACGCACGCGCGAGACTGCGGAGTCGCAGGTGCGCCAGATGCAGAAGATGGAGGCCGTCGGCCAGCTCACGGGCGGCATCGCGCACGACTTCAACAATATGCTGGCGGTGATCGTGAGCGCGATGAACCTGATTCAGCGCAAGCTCGCGCGTGGCGAGAACGACATCGGGAAGTTCGTCGACTCGGCCATGGATGCCGCCCAGCGTGCGGCGAGCCTGACGGGGAGGCTGCTCGCCTTTGCCCGCCAGCAGCCGCTTGCGCCGCAGGTGATCGAGACAAACCGGCTGGTCGCGGACATGTCGGACATGCTGCGGCGGACGCTGGGCGAATCCATCCACGTTGAAACCGTTCTGGCCGGCGGCCTCTGGAAAACGCGCGCCGATCCGGGGCAGGTCGAGAACGCCATTCTCAATCTGGCGGTCAACGCCCGAGATGCGATGGGGGACGGCGGCAGGCTGACGATCGAAACGGCCAACGCCTATCTGGACGATGCATATGCAGCGTCCCACACCGAAGTGCCGGCCGGGCAATATGTCATGATCGCCGTCACCGACACTGGCGCGGGCATGGCGCCCGATGTTGCGGCACGCGCTTTTGAGCCGTTTTTCACGACGAAACCGATAAGCAAGGGGACGGGGCTTGGCCTCAGCCAGGTCTTTGGTTTCGTCAAACAGACGGGAGGACACGTCAAGATTTACTCGGAGATAGGCAGCGGAACGACGCTGAAAATCTATCTGCCACGCTATTTTGGCGAGGACGTTCAACCGGTCGAAGCTGTGCCCGTCAAGGCGCAGGTTGCGCCCACCGAGACAGTTCTTGTCGTCGAGGACGACGAACGGGTCCGCGCCGGGACGGTCGATACGCTCCGCGAACTCGGCTATGTCGTTATCCATGCAGGCGGCGGCGACGAGGCGCTGCGCCTGCTCAGCCAGACGCCAGGCGTTGCACTGCTGTTCACCGACATCGTCATGCCCGACATGAATGGCCGCAAACTCGCCGACGAAGCGCGGACACGTCATCCAGCCCTCAAGGTGCTGTACACGACCGGTTTCACGCGCAACGCGGTCGTTCACAACGGTGTTCTCGACCACGGCGTCAACTTCATCGCCAAGCCGTTTACGATCGACCAGCTATCTCAGAAGTTGAGGGAAGTCCTGGAGATCCCTGCCTAAATTAAGGCATTGGAAAGCAACCGCGCGTAGTTTCGGCCTAGGGGATCAGTACGTGCTAATTTAGCACAAGGGACGACGGGTCAGGCGCTTGCAGATACCAGCAGTGCCAAAAAGCCTGGAGGCGGAAGAACTCCGGGATCTGGCGATGGCGATCGGCCAGATGGGAGCTTTCGTGGACACGCTGAAGGAGCGCGTCCGCATGCTCGAAGCCGTTTTCGAGAATTTTCCGGGCGGCATCTCGCTCTTCGACCGCGATCTGAAGATGGTGCTCTGCAACGAGCAGCAAAAGAAGCTGCTGGAATATCCTGACGAGCTGTTCGCCAGGCGGAACAAGCCGACGCTCGAAGATCTGTTCAGGTTCAATGCGCGGCGCGGCGAATACGGTCCGGGCGATCCGGAGGAATATGTCGAACGGCGCATGGCGCTGGTGCGGACAAACCGTTCTCACGTATACGAACGCACCCGTCCGAACGGCACTGTGCTCGAAATCCGCGGCGAACCGCTTGCCGGTGGCGGATTCGTGACGACCTATCTCGACGTGACGGAGCAGCGGCGAGCCCAGGCGCTGATCGCTCACATGGCGCATCACGACACGCTGACCAATCTGCCGAACCGCGCGCTATTCACCGACCGGCTGCAGAACGCCATTGCCTTCGCCAAGCGCAACGGCTTGATGGCGCTGCTCTACGTCGACGTCGATCATTTCAAGCCGGTCAACGACACACTCGGCCATCTGGACGGCGACAATCTGCTGATCCAGATCGCCGACCGGCTGCGCAGCAGCGTGCGCGAGAACGATACTGTGGCACGTCTTGGTGGGGACGAGTTCGCCATCATCCAAACTGGCATCCGCGAGCCGGATGACGCGACCGTTCTGGCTCGCCGTGTGCTTGGCGAGATGGCCCGCGCCTTCGACATTTCCGGCAAGCACGTCCGTATCGGCGTCTCGATCGGCATCGCCTTCGCACCGACCGACGGCATCACCATCGACGACGTGCTCCGCAAGTCCGATTCCGCTCTCTACAGGAGCAAATCCGGCGGCCGCGGCCGCTTTACGATCTACGAGGCGGAAGCCGCAGCAGTCTGATCCTTATTTATCGACGCCGCCCCAGATTGCCTCGGCGGTGCGCACCACGAGGTCAAGCTTCCGCTTCTGATCGTCCTCGCTGACGTCATTGCCATCTTCGGTCGAGGCGAAGCCGCATTGCGGTGCGATGCCGAGCTGGCCGATATCGGCATATTTGGACGCCTGTTCGAACTTGCGCTTCAGATCGTCGAGCTTTTCGAGTTCGCCCGTCTTGGTGGTGATGAAGCCCGGCAACACGCGCTTATTGCCCTTGGGCAGCAGGCGAAGCGGCTCGAGCCCGCCGGCGCGGTCGGTGTCGTATTCCATGAAATAGATGTCGACGTCGGTCTGGTTGAAGATCGCGTCCGCAGCCGGGTCGTACGCGCCCTCGGCAACCCAGGTCGATTTGAAATTGCCGCGGCACATATGCATGCCGATCAGCATATCCTTTGGCCGATCGGCGATCGCGTCGTGCATCATCCTGGCGTACTGACCAATCAGCCAATCCGGATCCTCGCCCTTCTCCTTGCGCTGGTGGCGGATTTTCGGATCGCACAGATAGGCGAAGAAGATGTCGTCCATCTGCAGATAGCGGCAGCCGGCCTTGTAGAACGCGTCGACCGCCTTTTTGTAGACCGCGGTGATGGCGGCGAAATAGTCGTCGGAATCGTTCTTGTAGGCCGCAACCGAAATGTCTTCTGGCGCCGTGCGGAAATGGATCGCGCTCGGGCCGGGGATGGAAATCTTCGGCGTCACCTTGGTGTTCGCCGCGACGAACTTGAAGTGCTCCAGCATGGGATGATCGTCGGGGAAACCGAGCTTCTCGCGGATGACCGGCGATTGCTGCTTGGTGTGCACACCGTGGAACTGGATGCCGCCGCCTTCCTTCTCGACGATGTCGAGGCCGTCGAGCATGCCCATGAAGTCGAAATGCCACCAGGCGCGGCGGAACTCGCCGTCCGTCACCGCCATCAGCCCAGCATTCTCTTGCATCTTGATGACGCTCGCGATCGCCTCGTCTTCGACCGCCGCCAATTCCTCGGCCGACATCTTCTTGTCGTCGAGATGCACCGTCCGCGCTTTCTTCAGCTTCTCCGGCCTCAGAAAGCTGCCGACATGGTCGGCGCGGTAGGGTGGCTTGGCGATTTCGGCGGGCATATCAGTCTCCCTCAAGGCAAGGCGTGAGCCGGCTTGGATAGCCAAAGCGGAGAGCCGCGCCAAGAGACGCGGCCCTAAAACACCGGCAGGACGAGAAAGATCAGGCCTTGCGCTTGTTGTAGAGGTCGAAGGCCACGGCGCCGAGCAGCACCAGGCCCTTGATGACCTGCTGCCAGTCGATGTTGATGCCCATCAGGCCCATGCCGTTGTTCATCACGCCCATGATGAAGGCGCCGATCACCGCGCCCGCCACCTCGCCGACGCCGCCCATCGCCGAGGCGCCGCCGACGAACACGGCGGCGATGACGTCGAGTTCCATGCCCGCACCCGCCTTCGGCGTCGCCTGGTTGAGACGCGCCGCGTAGATCAGCCCGGCAAGAGCGGCCAGCATGCCCATGATGACGAAGACGAAGAAGGTCAGCCGCTCGGTCTGGATGCCGGAGAGCTTTGCCGCCTTCTCATTGCCGCCCATCGCAAAGATGCGGCGGCCGAACGTCATGCGCTTGGTGATGAAGACGAACAGCGCGATCAGCACGCCCATCACGATCAGCACGTTCGGCAGGCCTTTGTAGGAGGCGAACTTGTACATCAGGTAGAGGATGATCGCGCCCATCAGCGCGTTCTTCGCGACGAAGAGCGCGAAGGGCTCGGCCTCGTAGCCGTGGCTCTCGCGGTTCCGGCGGCTCTTCAGCGCCACGTAGAGCATCGCCGCGACGATCAATATGCCGATGACCATCGTGGTGGAGTGCAGCACGATGCCGGTGTTGGGCATCGGGTTGCCCGCGGCGTTGAGCTGCGGCGCGACGATGGTGAGCTTGCCGATGACATCGGGAATGAACCCCGCCGACAGCATCTGGAACTCGGTCGGAAACGGGCCGACGGAACGGCCGCCGAGCAGCCAGAGCAGCAGGCCCTTGAAGACCAGCATGCCCGACAGCGTCACGATGAAGGACGGGATCTTCATATAGGCGATGAAGTAACCCTGGGCGCCGCCAATCATGGCGCCCACCGCGATGCCGGCCAGGCCGGCGAGGAACGGGTTGAAATTGTAGTCGACCATCAGCACGGCGGCGACCGCGCCGATGAAGCCCGCCACCGACCCGACCGACAGATCGATATGGCCGGCGACGATGACAAGGAGCATGCCGAGCGCCATCACGATGATGTAGCTGTTCTGCAGCACGACATTGGTGAGGTTGACCGGCAGGAACAGGATGCCGTTCGTCATGTAGGCGAAGAACAGCATGATGGCGATCAGCGCCAGCACAAGGCCGTACTGGCGCAGGTTTTCCTTCAGCGCCTGCTGCGCCGACGCCTTGGCGGCATTGGTGATCGGGGCCGCGGTTTCGGTGCTCATGATGCTGCCCTTTCCTCCCCGCGGACGATCGCCCGCATGATCTTTTCCTGGCTCGCATCACGCGCGGCCAGTTCGCCGACGATGCGGCCTTCGTTCAGCACGTAGATGCGATCGCAGATGCCGAGCAGTTCCGGCATCTCCGAGGAGATGACGATGATCGCCTTGCCCTCTTCCGCGAGCTTGTTGATGATCGTGTAGACCTCGTATTTCGCGCCGACATCGATGCCCCGCGTCGGCTCATCGAGGATCAGCACCTCCGGATCGGAGAACAGCCATTTCGACAGCACGACCTTCTGCTGGTTGCCGCCGGAAAGGTTGCCGGTGATCTGGTAGACGCTGGACGAGCGGATGTTGGTCTTCTTGCGATATTCGTTGGCGGCCTTCAGCTCCGACATGTCGTCGATCACGCCGGTCCTGGATGCGACCGCCGGCAGGTTGGCGATCGTCACATTGTGCTTGATGTGGTCGATGAGGTTCAGCCCGTACACCTTGCGGTCCTCGGTGGCGTAGGCGAGGCCGTTGGCCACCGCCTTGCCGACCGTCGACGTATCCGCTGGCTTGCCGTGCAAAAAGACCTCGCCGGTGACGTTCGTCCCATAGGTGCGGCCGAACACGCTCATGGCGAATTCGGTGCGGCCGGCGCCCATCAATCCGGCGATGCCGACGACCTCGCCCTTGCGGACGTTGAGGCTGATGTTCTTGATCACTTGCCGGTCGGTGTGGAGCGGGTGATAGACGCTCCAGTTCTTCACCTCGAAGATGATGTCGCCGACCTTCGCGTCGCGCGACGGATAGCGGTCTTCCATCGTGCGCCCGACCATCGAGGTGATGATGCGGTCCTCGGTGACGTCGTCCTTATCCATCGTCTCGATCGTCTGGCCGTCGCGGATGACGGTGACGCGGTCGGCGATCTTCTTCACCTCGTTCAGCTTGTGCGAAATCAGGATCGCCGTCATGCCCTGGCGTCTGAACTCGGCCAGGAGGTCGAGCAGCGCGTGGCTGTCTTTCTCGGACAGGCTCGCCGTCGGCTCGTCGAGGATGAGCAGCTTCACTTCTTTCGACAGCGCCTTGGCGATCTCGACGAGCTGCTGCTTGCCGGTGCCGATATTGGTGATGAGCGTGTCGGGATCTTCGTGCAAGCCGACCTTGCGCAGCAGCTCGGCCGAGCGCTTGCGCACCGAATTCCAGTCGATCACGCCGAAGCGCGCCTGCTCGTTGCCCAGGAAGATGTTCTCCGCGATGGAGAGCAGCGGCACCAGCGCCAGCTCCTGGTGGATGATGACGATGCCGAGCTTCTCGCTGTCGTGGATGCCGCCGAAGCGGCACTCCTTGCCCTCGTAGAGGATCTCGCCGCTATAGCTGCCGATCGGATAGACGCCGGAGAGCACCTTCATCAGCGTCGATTTGCCGGCGCCGTTCTCGCCGACAATGGCGTGGATCTCGCCGCGGCGCACGTTCAGATTGACATTGGACAGCGCCCTGACGCCCGGAAACGTCTTGGTGATGTCCTTCATCTCCAGAATGGTTTCCGCCATCGGCCGAACCCGGTCTCCTCCCGGCAAGTCCGCTGATCGTTGATCCGCTGACTGCCCCTTCCCGCCGCCGACACTAAGTCAGCTTGTCACTGAACGAAAGAACCCCGCGCCGGGCGCGGGGTTCGATCATTTCCAGGTGATCTTACTTCAGGTCTTCGGCCTTGATGTAGCCGGAGTCGACGACGATCTGCTGGTAGTTCGACTTGTCGACCGAAACCGGCACGAGCAGGTAGGACGGAACCACCTTCACGCCGTTGTTGTAGGTCTTCTCGTCGTTGATCTCAGGCTTGCCGCCGGAGAGCGCGGTATCCACCAGAACCGCCGTCACCTTCGCCAGTTCGCGCGTGTCCTTGAACACGGTCGAATACTGCTCGTCGGCGATGATCGCCTTGACCGACGGGGTCTCCGCGTCCTGGCCGGTGATGATCGGCCACGGCTGGTCGGCCGTGCCGTAGCCCACGCCGCGCAGCGACGAGATGATGCCGCGGGAGAGGCCGTCATACGGCGCCAGAACGCCATGCACGCGGGTGCCGTCGGAGTAGTTGGCCGACAGGATGTTGTCCATGCGGGCCTGCGCGACAGCCGCGTCCCAGCGCAGCGTGCCGACCTTCTCCATGCCCATCTGGCCGGACTTCACGACGATGTCGCCCTTGTCGATCAGCGGCTGCAGGACCGACATCGCGCCATCGTAGAAGAAGAAGGCATTGTTGTCGTCCGGCGACCCGCCGAACAGTTCGACGTTCCAGGGCTTCTGGTCGGCGAAGCGCTCGCCCAGCCCCTTCACCAGCGAGTCGGCCTGGAGCACGCCGACCTTGAAGTTGTCGAAGGTCGTATAATAGTCGACGTTCGGGCTTTCGCGGATCAGGCGGTCATAGGCGACGGTGATCGCGCCGCTGTCCTTGGCCTGCTGCAGCACCTGGCTCAGCGTCGTGCCGTCGATTGAGGCGATGACCAGCGCCTTGGCGCCCTTGGTCACCATGCCTTCGATCTGGGTCAACTGGTTCGGAATGTCGTCTTCCGCATATTGCAGGTCGACGGTGTAGCCCTTTGCCTCGAGCGCAGCCTTAAGCTCGTTGCCGTCGCTGATCCAGCGCAGCGACGATTTGGTCGGCATGGCGATGCCGATGAGGCCCTTGTCCTGGGCGACAGCCGGCAGCGTCATGGCCGACAGGCCAAACGCGACCGCGCTAACCAACGCTTTGAAATTCTTCACGTTACACTCTCCCTTTGATCGGCGTCGCGGCTGAGGCCGACGTCGCAAGATCTGCCGAAAACCCGACGGGCGGGCATCCTGTTGGTCCTGCAGCCTCCCTGCTCGCGGCGGGCAGGATATCCACCTTTGCGAGCGCACAAAACCTCCCGCTGCGATTTGGCGATCGAAGCCGGAGATGTGGCTGACGGTGCGGATATTTTGATATAACTGTCAAATCAGTTTTCGGGCGTTTGCTATTCCAGGGGCGGTATGCCGAACACAATCAGCACCGAGCGGCTTCGTGCCGCCGTGGGGGAATTTCCGGAAGATGGCGTCGGGCTGCTCCGCAGCGGTCTGAAACTGGTCCATATGCGCATGATCGTGGCGCTCGACACGCACGGGCAGGTGAGCGCTGCGGCCAAGGTCATGAACATGACCCAGCCGGCCGCCTCGCGCATGATCGCCGAGATGGAGGAGATCCTGCGCGTCAGGCTGCTGGACCGCCTGCCGCGCGGCGTCAGGCTGACGCCGTATGGCGAGGCGCTTGCCAGGCGCGCTCGCGCGGTGCTGCTGGAGATGCACGAGGCGGACCGCGAGATTGCCGAGCTCAGGACCGGCAAGGGCGGCTCGGTGTCCGTCGGCGCGGTGACCGCGCCGGCCATCCAGCTCGCCGTGCCGGCGATCCGCGAGGTCAGGCGCAGCTTTCCGCGGCTCGAGGTCAACATCCAGATCGACACGTCGAACGTTCTGGCGCGCGAGCTTCTCGCCGCGCGGCACGATTTCATCATCGCGCGCATTCCAGACGATCTGAACCCGCGCCAGTTCAAGAGCCGGGTAATCGGCGTCGAGAAGGCTTGCCTGATCGTGCGGCGCGGCCACCCGCTTCTGACCGGGAAACCCGTGGCGCTGGAGAAGCTCATCGGGTTCGACTGGGTGTTCCAGCCGGCGGGTTCGCTGCTGAGGCGCACCATCGAGACGATTTTCATCAGCCACAATGTGCCGTTGCCCGACCGGATCCTGAACACGAGCTCGCTGCTGCTGACGCTGGTCATGGTCGCGCAAAGCGATGCGATCTCGCCGGTCTCCGTTGAGGTCGCGGAGTTCATTCGCGGCGCGCATGGGCTGGCCGGCGCGATCGACGTGCTGCCGATCGATTTCAACATCGAGGTCCAGGCCTACAGCCTGCTGACCGCATCCGACCGCGTGCTTTCGCCGGCGGCGCAGCGGCTGCACGATCTGATCCTCGCCGCGATCGGCGGCGAGCGGGGGCGCAAGCAATCCGCATGAGCCTGGATCTGCCCGACCTGCCGGTGAAGGCTGTTCTGCCGGTGCTGAAACGCGCGCTGACGGAGAGGCCGAGCGCGGTGCTGGTCGCGCCGCCCGGCGCCGGCAAGACGACGCTCGTGCCGCTCGCTTTGCAAGATGAAGCATGGGCGGCAAAAGGCCGGATCGTCCTGCTCGAACCGCGGCGGCTGGCGGCGCGCGCGGCGGCGCGGCGCATGGCATCGCTCATCGGCGAGGAACCGGGCGGCACGGTCGGTTATGCGATGCGCATGGACAGCCGGCAGTCGGCGAAGACGAAGATCCTCGTCGTCACCGAAGGCATTCTGGCGCGCATGATCCTCGACGATCCCGAGCTTGGCGGAATTTCGGCAGTCATCTTCGACGAGTTCCACGAGCGTTCGCTCGACGGCGATTTTGGTCTGGCGCTGGCACTCGACGTGCAAGGCGCGCTGCGGACCGACCTGAAGCTGCTCGTCATGTCGGCGACGCTCGACGGCGCGCGCGTCGCGAAGCTTCTCGGCGATGCGCCGGTCGTCGAGAGCGAGGGCCGTGCCTTCCCGGTCGATGTCCGCTATCGCGGGCGACCGGGCGGTGAGCCAATCGAAGATGCAATGGCGAAGGCGGTGCGTGAAGCGCTCGCTTCAGAGGTGGGCAGCGTGCTCGCTTTCCTGCCTGGGCAGCGCGAGATCGAGCGCACGGCGGAGCGGCTGGAGGGCAAGCTCGGCGCCGATACCGATCTGGCGCCGCTCTACGGCCAGCTCGATGGTAAGGCGCAGGACGCAGCCATCAAACCTGCGCCGGCGGGTCGGCGGAAGGTCGTGCTCGCGACGTCCATTGCCGAAACGTCGATCACCATCGACGGCGTGCGCGTTGTCATCGACTCGGGCCTGTCGCGCCTGCCGAAATACGAGCCGTCAACCGGGCTGACTCGGCTGGAAACGGTGCGCGCCTCTCGCGCGTCTGCTGATCAGCGGGCAGGGCGCGCAGGCCGCACGGAAGCAGGTATCGCCATTCGCCTCTGGCGCGCCGAGCAGACCGCGGCATTGCCGGCATTCACGCCGCCGGAGATTCTTGAGGCTGATCTGTCAGGCCTAGTCCTCGACAGCGCGGCGTTTGGTGTCGCCGATCCCGCGACACTGCGTTTCTTCGACCCGCCGCCGGCGCCGGCGCTGAAGGAAGCGCGGGCTCTGCTCGAAGAACTCGATGCAGTCGATACGTCGGGCCGTTTGACGGATACCGGCGCGGCGATGCGAAAACTGGCGCTGCCGGTGCGGCTCGCGCATATGGTGGCCGAAGCGGCGAAATCGGGATACGCGCGTGAGGCGGCAGATATTGCCATGCTCCTGACAGAGCGTGGCCTTGGCGGCGACGGCGCCGATCTGGAGCGCCGCCTGTCGCGTTTTCGTGCGGAGAAATCGCCGCGCGCGACTGCGGCGCGGCAACTGGCGGATCGGTTGGCGAAGAGCGTCACCCTCCCCTTTGAAGGGAGGGTCGGCGTGCCGCGCCGGGGTGGGGGTATTCCGGACGCACCCCCACCCGGCCTTTCGGGCCACCCTCCCTACAACGGGGAGGGTAACGTTAGCGTCGGCGCCCTCCTCATCCACGCCTTCCCCGACCGCGTCGCCATGGCGCGGGGCGAACGCGGCCGTTTCGTGCTCGCCAATGGCCGCGGCGCGATGATCGACGCGACCGATCCACTCGCCGGCGAAAAGTTCCTCGTCATCGCCGATCTGCAGGGCAAAGCCCAGAATGCGCGCATTGCCTCCGCCGCGCCGGTCGACGAGACGGACATTCGCGCGGCATTGTCCCACCGCATCGAGCGCCAGCGCGAAACCGTCTTCGATCGAGAAAAACGCGCCGTGCGTGTGCGCGAGTTCGAACGGCTGGGTGCGATCCGGCTCGCCGAGCGCATGCTGCCCGCGCCATCAGGCGTCGATGCGGACCGTGCCGTCATAGAGGCCGTCCGCGAACATGGCGTCGCCATGCTGCCCTGGACGAAGGAAACGGAAACGCTCCGGCATCGCCTCGGCTGGCTGCATCGTGGCTTGGGCGAACCGTGGCCCGATATGTCGGACGCGGCGCTGGAGGAAAAACTCGACGACTGGCTGTTGCCGTTCCTATCGGGCGAAGCCTCGCTGGCGCGGCTCGATCCCGGCGTTATTCGCAACGGATTGTTGTCGTTGGTTCCACACGATCTGCAGCGCAAGATAGATGGACTCGCACCGACACATTTCGCTGCGCCGTCAGGCAGTTACATGCCGATTTCTTATGAGGGCGAGCAGCCGATACTTGCCATACGTGTCCAGGAATTGTTTGGCCTCGATACGCACCCATCCATTGCCGACGGCAAGATCCCGCTCACATTGGAGCTCCTGTCGCCGGCACACCGGCCGATCCAGACGACGCGCGACCTGCCGAAGTTCTGGCGCGGCTCGTGGGCGGATGTGCGCTCCGACATGCGCGGCCGCTATCCCAAACATGTCTGGCCGGAGAACCCGCTGGAGGCCCAAGCCACCAGCCGCGCCAAGCCCCGCGTCAAATAATACTTGGCCCGGCAGCTTGGGCCGGCGCATAAAGCCGGCATGGTCGAACCGCGCAGCCCCTATCCGCACCGCACCTATGGCCTGAGGCTCACCACCAACATCCGGCTGCGCTGGATGGCGATCGTCGGTCAGAGCATAGCGGTCATCGTTGTCGCCTACTGGCTTGAGTTCCCATTGCCGGTGAGCTTGTGCTTCGCGCTGATCGCCTGCTCGGCCTGGCTGAACCTGTTCCTGTCGTTCCGCTATCCGGCCGCGCACCGGCTGCAGTCGATGGCGTCGTTCGGCATCCTGACCTTCGACGGGCTGCAGCTCGCGGCGCTGCTCTACATGACCGGCGGCCTGACCAATCCGTTCTCGCTGTTGATGACGGTGCCGGTGGTTGTCTCTGCCACGTCGCTGCCGGCGCGCCTCACCGCGGTGCTAGGCGCCGGCGTCGTCGTTCTTGCCTCGCTGCTTGTCTTCTATCATTTGCCACTGCCCTGGTTTCCCGGCACGTCGCTGGAGATGCCATTCATCTATGTTGCCGGCGTCTGGATCGCGCTATCGTCATCCATTGCCTTCACCGCGATCTACGCCTGGCGCGTAGCGGAAGAAGCGCGGCTGCTCGCCAATGCGCTTGGCGCGACCGAGCTCGTGCTACAGCGCGAGCAGCATCTCTCCGCGCTCGACGGTCTTGCTGCCGCCGCCGCGCACGAACTCGGCACACCGCTTGCCACGATCACGCTGGTTGCCAAGGAAATGGAGACGGCGCTTGGCGACGATCCCAAATTCGGCGACGACGTGAAACTGCTGCGCTCACAGACCGAACGCTGCCGCGAGATTCTGAAACGGCTGACAAGTCTTTCCTCGGAAGGTGAAGAGCACCTTGCCCGGCTGCCGCTCACGTCCTTGATCGAGGAGGTGATCGCGCCACATCGCGACTTCGGCATTGCGATCAGACTGGAGCCTGGCGAGCGTGTCGGGCCAGAGCCGGTCGGACGGCGCAATGCAGGCGTCATCTACGGGCTCGGCAATCTGGTCGAAAACGCCGTCGATTTCGCCAAGAAGGCTGTCGCTGTCCGCTGGCGCTGGGATGATGACGAAGTGGTTCTGACCGTCATCGACGACGGCGACGGCTTCCCGCCCGATATCATCGACCGCATCGGCGAGCCTTACATGTCGTCGCGGCAGAGCGGCGAGCGCGGCGGAGGCCTTGGCCTTGGGCTGTTTATCGCCAAGACGCTGCTCGAGCGTTCCGGAGCGGACATCCATTTCCAGAATGCCGGCGGGCAGGGGCAGGGCGCGCTGGTCGAGGTCCGCTGGGCGCGCAGCGTCTTCCTCGATCCACCGGCCATGGCGGATACCATAATGACCTGAAACGTTTGGATTTCGCCGGCTCAAACAATATATTGAGAAAGCAAGAGAAAGCGGGTAGCGATCATGACCGGAACCGAAGGCGCGGTTTTGGAAGGCGAAAAGAGCCTTCTCATTGTCGACGACGACAAGCCGTTCCTGCAGCGCCTCGCGCGCGCCATGGAAACGCGTGGTTTCGAGGTCGACACGGCGGAAAGCGTCGACGAGGCGGTCGCGAAGGCGCGCGCCAAGGCGCCGGCCTATGCCGTGGTCGACATGCGGCTTGGCGACGGCAACGGCCTCGACGTGGTGGCCGCTATCCGCGAGAAGCGCGCCGATTCCCGCACCGTCATCCTGACTGGTTACGGCAACATCGCCACCGCCGTGACGGCGGTGAAACTCGGCGCGATCGACTATCTGTCGAAGCCGGCCGATGCCGACGATATCTACGCTGCATTGACCCGCACTACTGGCGAGCGCGCCGCGCCGCCAGAAAATCCGATGTCGGCGGATCGCGTCCGCTGGGAACACATCCAGCGTGTCTACGAGATGTGCGACCGCAACGTCTCCGAGACGGCGCGCCGGCTCAACATGCACCGCCGCACGCTGCAGCGGATCCTGGCCAAGCGCGCGCCGCGGTAATTTCGGCAGTTGGCAGTCGTGAGTAGGCAGTCGGGCATATTGAGTGCCCAACGCGCCTGCAGACGCCGTTGAATTTCCCGACTGCCGATTGCCTACTCACGACTGCCGCTATTCACTCTCCCCGTCCAGGGCCGGGATCGCCACGCCGGCGATTTCCGCGGCGAGCAGGCGCGCGGCTCCGGCGCGTGCAAACCGCAACATCAGCGCCTTGCGCGTCGCCGGCGGCAGCCGGTGCTCGGGCGCATCGCGCAGCATCTCCGCGCCATAACCGTCGGAGAGGATGAAGCCGCACTCCTCCGGAAAGATTTCCGCCGGCACGTCGGGGTGGGTCGCAAAGAACAGGCGGTCGCAGAAGAGCCGGTACTCGGGCCATTTGCGATCGACCTGGAAATCCTGGATCGACGATTTGATCTCGACGATCCAGATATCGCCCGTGCGCGTGATCGCCACGAGATCGGCGCGCCGGCCGGTGGCCAGCGACAATTCCGGGATCAGATGCGCGCCCATTTCGGAGAACAGCCGCTGCACGCCGCGGCGAATGATCATCGCCCGCTCGGACTGGCGGCCGTCGACAAGCGGGTTCTGGAGAATCGCTGATACGAATGGCATGGGCCGACTCTAGCAGCTTTGTTCACGTTTTGAACCCGTCAGATGCGGGAATGATGTCACAAACCCGGGCGATCTAAGGGCATCCGAAGCAGGTAATGGCGATCCGGTGGCGCAGAACGGTTCCAACGTGATCGATATATGCGAGCACGATGAGACCGTTACTCAGCAGCGGCCCGTACTTGTATCGGCACCGCAACAACCTCGCGCCCTCAGACTCACTCAGCCCCAGGTCCTTCTCGCGAAAAGCGCATTGGAATCCGACCTGCGTCAGGAATTGGTCAGCTTCGTCCGCCGTGCGTCTCTGCACAAAGAATTTGTCGATCTCAGTTCGATGAGTTCCTTCCGGGAAGTACGCAAACGGTCCGCTATTCCGGGTGTAATAGGCATGGGCCCATAAGCCCGCCACTGTGAGACTGACCACCGCCAAGACAGCGACAAGCCAGAACCTGCGGCGGGTGTGGTTGGGATTGTGCGCGTCATCCATTGATTGGTCTTCTCGGATTCAAAGCTTGCCCGGCGGAGAACCTACAGCGGCGGCGGCTGCCCCTCAAAGCTCGGGATCGTTGTGTCGATGCAAGCCCAGGCCGGCGCGCTCGCTGTCCAGATCGTCGCGGCGGGCTTCACGATGCTGGAATCGTCCAGCGTGCCCGCACGAATGAAGACCAGATTTGGCCGAGACTCCGCGCCACTGAAAATGTGCCGCAGACCGGGCAAAAGCGCCGATGCATCCTGTTGCCGCTGTCAGCGACGCTTTCGAAATCGCGAAGTTCGCCGGTGACCGACAGGCCCTCGGTCGGGAAGCAGACGCCGACCGCCGCATTGCCAAGCGCGAAGTACTGGCACACCCGGCACCAGCAGAGCCGGCTGATGACCGGCTCCGCCTCGGTCCGGTAGCGGACCGCGCCGCACAGGCATCCTCCGGTGATCATATGCGCTCCATTCGCTCTTGAAAATGTGTATGGCGTGTGTATTATCATATCAAATGAGAAGCGGGGACATCATCAAAGCGCTCGAAAGGGACGGGTGGTTTGAGATTGCTCGCAAAGGCAGTCACGTCCAGTTCAAACACAAGATCAAGTCTGGCCGCGTCACGGTTCCGCATCCGAAGCGCGATATGCCGATCGGCACTCTGAAAAGCATCGAGCGCCAGTCGAACCTGAAGCTGAGGTGAGACGATGAAACACTATATCGGATTGATCCACAAAGAAGCCGATAGCGATTTCGGCGTTTCCTTTCCCGATTTCCCGGGGTTGATCACCGCGGGCACAGACCTCGACGATGCGAACGCGATGGCAGCCGAAGCCTTGGCGTTTCATATCGAGGGAATGATCGCCGACGGCGAAGCCGTGCCCGAGCCATCCTCCATCGAGGACATCATGGCCAATCCGGAAAATCGTTCCGGCGTTGTTGTTCTGGTTCCCGCGAAGACTGACGCAAAAAAAGTCGTCCGCGTGAACATCACGCTGCCGGAAGATGTGCTGAACGAGGTCGATGCCTACGCTGAGGCAAACGGTTTCACGCGATCAGGATTCCTGACGCAAGCAGCCAAGCGGGTCATCGACGAGGACCGTTCAGCCGCCTGACGCAGCCATCAGTGCCTCGCTTCGCCGGCGATGTCGTCTAGGATCGGGCAGTCGGGGCGGTTGTCACCGTGGCAGGCGTGGATGAGCTTGTTCAGCGTCTTGCGCATGGATTCCAGTTCGCGAACCTTTTCCTCGATCGCGCCGACATGCGCCTTGGCGATCTCGCGGACGTCGTGGCTCGCACGGTCGCGGTCGTTGTAGAGCGCCATCAACTGGCGGCATTCCTCGATCGAGAAGCCGAGGCCGCGGGCGCGCTTCAGGAAGGCCAGCCGGTGGATGTCGTCGGACGAATAGTCACGGTATCCGTTGGCGGCACGGTCGGGCTGGATCAGCCCGATTTCCTCATAGTACCGGATGGTTTTGGCCGGCAGTCCGGAGCGGCGGGCGGCATGGCTGACATTCATGATTCTTGCCGGTTTCCTAAATGTTTCCCGAGGTTTTCAGCATCCCGCGCCATCTACCGTTCACGAACGTGTGACATGCTGTTGCCGAATTGCAATAGTCGTGAGCTTACGTTTGCGTCAACGTGGCGACTGGGCTGCTTCCGTCTTGGCAAATCGCGACAAGGCGACTTAAAGATGAAGGCGAAAATGCGGCTCGAATCGGGCCTCTTTCGTCGGTTCGAGGGGGTAAACGACTAGATGCGTCTCAAGACATATATAGCGATCGCCGCCGTCGGTTTCACCACCGTGCTCGCAGGCTGCGTAGGTGGCGGAATGGCCACCTTCGCCGACTACGGGATGCGCAAGGATTCGGGCTACACAATCCCGGCGATCCCGATCGACAAGGTCGACCGCAAGTTCCGCCGCCAGCTGGTGAACCTCGATACGAAGGAAAAGCCGGGCACCATCATTGTCGATACCAGCGACAAGTTCCTCTATTTCGTCATGCCGAAAGGCCAGGCGATGCGTTACGGCATCGGCGTCGGCCGCGAAGGCTTCACGTGGTCCGGCACGGCCCGTATCGGCGCCAAGCGTGAGTGGCCCGTCTGGACCCCGCCGCCGGCAATGATCCGCCGCCAGCCTGAGCTGAAGAAGTGGGCAGGCGGCATGCCGCCTGGCCCCGGCAACGCGCTCGGCGCGCGCGCCCTGTATCTTCACAACAAGGGCGGCGACATGGGCTACCGGCTGCATGGCACGCCGGAATGGGCCTCGATCGGCAAGGCAATGTCGTCAGGTTGCATCCGGATGATGAACCAGGATGTGGTCGATCTGTATTCCCGCGCCGATGTTGGCGCCAAAGTAATCGTGCGGTGAACCGTCCAAGGCAACAACAGGACGACGCGTAACAAAAAACCGGGCCGAAAAGCCCGGTTTTTTGTTGGCTAGAGCGGTTCACCGTTTCTTCGAAACGTCGACCCGCTCTATCTCTTTGTTTTGGCCGCAATTCCGGACGCAGAACCGCTCACACTTTCGCCGGAATTGCTCTAGTTTCGGTTCAGAACCTGCCGAGCCGCTCCACCAGAAGCTCGAAGAAGCCGTCAGCGTCGATGTCGCGCATGACGGTCGCGTTCTTCGGTCGCTTTGTAACGCCCCACCAGTCGATCACGGTCATGCCCATCGTGAGTTCCGACGCTGTCTCGACGGTGACGTTCACCTCGCGGCCGGCGAAGAGCTTCGGCTTGAGCAGATAAGCAATCACGCACGGATCGTGCAGCGGTCCGCCATCGGTGCCATATTTGCTTTCGTCAAACCGCTCGAAGAAGTCGAGCATCTGCGCCGTCGCCTTGCCGACCTTGCTCCCCATCGCGCGGAAGGCAGCAACACGCTTCTTCGTGGTCAGCGCCTTGTGGGTCACATCGAGCGGCATCACGACGGTGGGGATGCCGGCGCGGAAAACGACGTCGGCCGCATGCGGATCGACATAGATGTTGAACTCGGCGGACGGGGTGACGTTGCCGCCTTCGAAGAAGCCGCCACCCATCAGCACGATCTGCTTGATGCGCGCGGCGATGCGCGGCTCGCGGTTCAGCGCCAGCGCGATGTTGGTCAGCGGACCGAGTGGGCAAAGCGTGATCGTTCCGCTTTTCTCCCGCATCAGCATTTCGACGATGAAGTCGACTGCGTGCTGCTCCTGCAGTTTCATCTTCGGCTCGGGCAGCTTTGGGCCATCGAGGCCGGTCTTGCCGTGTACTTCTTCGGCAGTGACGAGCTGGCGCGCCAGCGGCCGGATCGCGCCTGCGAAAACCTTGATGTCGGGTCTGCCTGCAAGCTCGCAGATCTTGCGCGCGTTCTTCTCGGTCAGTTTCAGCGGCACATTGCCGGCTACCGCCGTAATGCCGAGAACTTCAATCTCGGGGCTGCCCAGCGCCAGCAATATGGCGACCGCGTCGTCCTGACCCGGATCGGTATCGATGATAATCCTATGCTTTGCAGGCATTCAGTCCCTCTTCCCGCGTTGAAATTCAAAGTCTTGATCTTCGGGGCGGCGCGGACCATATCAGCAAGGACGGGAAGAATGCCATCAGGGTTCCTCCCGAAACTGTCGCTCAGACGAGGACACAAAGATGAGCCGGATGACGCCCTTTTCGAGCCCGCTTCTGCTCGGCTTCGACGCCATGGAGAAGACACTGGAACGGCTCTCCAAAGCGGGCGACACCTATCCGCCCTACAACATCGAGAGATTGAGGGCGACCGACGGCAGCGGCGAGCGCCTGCGGATTACGCTTGCTGTTGCAGGCTTTGCCGACGCCGACCTCGATGTCTCCGTCGAGGAAAACCAGCTCGTCGTCCGCGGCAAGCAGAGCGACGAGACCGAGCGCGAATATCTGCATCGCGGCATCGCGGCGCGGCAGTTCCAGCGAACCTTCGTGCTCGCCGACGGGATGCGTGTCATCGCGGCGGATTTGAAGAACGGGCTTTTGTCGATCGACCTCGATCGGCCGGAGCCGGAGCGGCTGATACGGAAAATAAACATTTTGGTTAAAGACTGAGCAAAACCCGCTCGCTGGTCTTGGAACCAAACAGCTCTATCGCGGGTTGGTCCGTCAGGGACGCCCCGCAAAGGAGGCTTCGATGACTGAGAACAAGCACACCTATACCGAGGCCGAACTCGCCCATATCGGCGAAGGCTCCCTTGCCTATCTGCGCGAAATCGAGAGCGACGATCTGATGGGCAAATTCCCCGGCCTGCCTGAGATCGCCTCGGGCACGAAACTGTGGGCGCTCTTCGCGGCCAACGGCCAGCCGATCCTGCTTTCGGACGAGCGCGACCGTGCGATTGCCGGGGCATTCGCCAATGACCTAGTGCCGGTGAGCATTCACTGACCGGACACGCCGAATTGAAAAGGGCGGCATCCGCCGCCCTTCGATTCCATCCAAATTTCGAATCTGCCTAGGCGGCGTGCGACGCCGGCGTCTGCGCGAGAAATGCGTGGATGGCAGCGGAGTCTTTCGTGCCGCGAATCTTCGCCACCGTGTCGCCGTCACGCAGCACGCGCGCGATGCGCGACAGCGCCTTCAGATGATCGGCGCCCGCACCCTCTGGCGCCAGCAGCAGGAAGACAAGATCGACGGGCTGATCGTCGAGCGCTTCGAAATCGACGGGCGTTTCAAGTCGCGCGAAAACGCCGGTGATGCGCTTCACACCGGCGAGCTTGCCGTGCGGGATCGCGATACCGTTGCCCACGCCGGTGGATCCCAGACGCTCGCGTTGCAAGATCGTGTCGAACACTTCGCGTTCCGGCAGGCCGGTGATCGCGGCGGCCTTTTCCGACAGCATCTGGAGAAGCTGTTTTTTTGAATTGGCCTTGAGCGCCGGCATGATCGCCGTCACGTCGATCAAATCACTGAGATCCATGCTTTTCGCACCTTTTCTTGCCCGGTCCGCCGCAAGCCCCCAATGGCGCGGTCGAACCGGGATGATTTTGCCTAACCGTTCGCCTTGATCGCGGACGGATCTATCCAGCCGATGTTTCCATCCGGCCTGCGATAGACGATGTTGACCTGCCCGTTGCCGGAATTGCGGAACACGAAGACCGGACTGTCCTTCGTGTCCAGTTCGATGACAGCGGAAGCCACCGTCATGCGCTGCAACGCCATTGTCTGTTCCGCGACGATTGCCGGCGCGTAATCCTCTGGCACCTCGTCGTCATCGTCCACAGCGGGTGCGGCGATGACCTGGTAGGAGATGTCGATGGAATCGCCGCCCGACGCTTTGTGCGACTTCAGCCGGCGCTTGTAGCGGCGCAGCCGCTTCTCGAATTTTTCCGCGGCGATCTCGAACGCCGCGACTGCTTCCTGCGCCTCGCCGCCCGTCTGGATCGCCATTCCGGTATCGAGCCTCACCATGCAGTCGGCGGAGAAGCGAGACCCGGATTTCATGACAGTGACGTGACCGGAGAAGCCGCCATCGAAATATTTGTCGACGGTTTCGCCCATCCGGCCTTCAATCCGGGTTCGGAACGCATCTCCAATTTCCATATGTTTTCCAGAGATGCGCAGGCTCATCCGAAACTGACCTTCCGTCCAGACTAGGTGCGGGTTCAGAGTTTATACGCGTAACCGCCCTGTACAAGCTTTCTCGGCGCAACCGCGCCGTGTCTCACGTCCGAACTTTCCGGTTGATATAGACCCCGTCCGTGGCGGGTAAACAGTGCAGGCTGACTGACAGTCCCGCCTCATGCGGGCGGGCTTCTAGTCGCTTCATTCCGGCTTGTCAATCAAGCGGGGGGAGGGGGTTGAAAAGGCTTGGTTTTCAGCGGCCGGCCGTCGCCAAAGCCCGTTTTTCGCGGCGTCTTTGCACGGAAGAGGGGATGCTCATGCCCTCGCGGTACTTGGCGACCGTCCGGCGGGCAATGTCGACGCCGTTTTTCTTGAGAATATCCACAATCGCGTCGTCTGAGAGCACATCCGCTGGCCGTTCGTCGTCGATCAGCTCGCGAATCCGGTCGCGCACGGCTTCCGACGAATGCGCATCGCCGCCTTCCGCCGAGGCAATCGCGGCGGTGAAAAAGTAGCGCAGTTCGAACACACCGCGCGAGGTGAGCATATATTTGTTGGCCGTGACGCGGCTGACCGTCGATTCATGCATGCCGATCGCATCGGCGACGGTGCGCAGATTGAGCGGACGCAGGTGCCGCACGCCATGCATCAGGAAGGCATCCTGCTGGCGCACGATCTCCGACGACACTTTCAGGATCGTCTTTGCCCGCTGGTCGAGGCTGCGCGTCAGCCAGTTGGCGCTCTGCAGGCACTCGGCGAGGAATTCCTTTTCCGCCTGATCACGCGTGCGGCTGCTCACCGTTCGGAAATAGATCTGGTCGACCAGCAGGCGCGGCAGCGTGTCGGTGTTGAGCTCGACGGTCCAGCCGCCGTCCGCGGCCTGCTTCACCATAACGTCGGGCACGATCGTGTCGGAGGCGCCTTGCACGAAGGCGAGGCCCGGGCGCGGATCGAGCGCCCGGATCTCCGCCAACATGTCGATGAGGTCTTCCTCGTCGACGCCGCAAATCTTCTTCAGCGACTGGAAGTCGCGCTTGGCCAACAGGTCGAGCCGACCGACCAGCGCCTTCATTGCCGGGTCGAGCCGGTCGCGGACGGCAAGCTGCAATGCCAGGCATTCGGCGAGATCGCGGGCAAACAGACCGGGTGGATCGAAGGTCTGGCACGTGGCAAGGATCGCCAGTACGGAACGATCTTCGGCGCTGAGCCGCACGGCGATGTCGTTGAGGTCGGCGCGCAGGTAGCCCGCTTCGTCCAGGCCGTCTGCAAGTTCGCGCGCGATCATCAGGTCGGCAGGCCTGGTGAAGGCAAAGGCGATCTGCTCCCCGACATGGTCGCGAAGCGTGACCCGCGCGGCTGCGACATCTTCGAGGTCGAAACCCTCAGGTGGCGTCTGGCCGGCATGGCCCGATGCCGATTTCCACTGCGCCGTCAGATCGGGTCCGAGCCGCTCCGATGCGCCGGGGTCGTCGGGGAAAATGTTCTCAAGCGAGGCGTCGAGCTTTTCCGAGATCGCTTCGGCGCTCCAGGCCTGGTCCGTTTCTTCGAACCAGTCGGCCTCGTCTGACGGGGTGTCGTGACCGGTATCGCCAGTGCCTTCCGGGGGCGATTCCTCGCGCGGCTCGGCGCGCTCGAGCAGTGGATTGCGCTCGATCTCTTCGTCGACGAATTTTTCCAGCTCGAGATGGGTGAACTGCAGCAGCCGGATCGACTGCATGAGCTGCGGCGTCATCACCAGCGCCTGGCTCTGGCGTAACTGCAGTTTCGCCGCAAGCGCCATCGGACCCTACTCTACGCCTCCGCCTCTCAAAACAAATTATGCGCGGGCACCAAACTGGCCCGGCTTTTGCTTGTCAAGGCGACAATAGGCCGAAACGGCTTACCGGAGGGTTATCTCGGCTGTGGGAGCGGAGAATTCGGGGAAACGAGCGACTTCGGGCGGCAAACAGCCTTAAAGCGTAAAACTTTCGCCGAGATAGAGCCGCCTGACATCGGCGTTTTCAACGATATCGGACGGCTGGCCGTGGGTCAGCACCTCGCCGGCGTGAATAATGTAGGCACGGTCGATGAGACCGAGCGTCTCGCGCACATTGTGGTCGGTGATCAGGACGCCGATGCCGCGCGCGGTCAGATGGCGGACGAGCTGCTGGATATCGGCGACGGCGATCGGGTCGATGCCGGCAAACGGCTCGTCGAGTAGCATGTAGTGCGGCTTGGTGGCGAGCGCGCGGGCGATTTCCAGGCGGCGACGTTCGCCGCCCGAGAGCGACAGCGATGACGATTTCCTCAGATGCGAGATGTGGAACTCGTCGAGCAGCGAATCGAGCGTCTTCTCCCGCTCTTTCCGGCTCTTCTCCGTGACTTCGAGAACCGCCCGAATGTTCTGCTCGACGGTCAGGCCGCGGAAGATCGAGGCTTCCTGCGGCAGGTAGCCGATGCCGAGCCGCGCGCGGCGGTACATCGGCATGGTGGTGACGTCGAAGCCGTCGATCTCGATCGTGCCGCGATCGACAGGCACTAGGCCGGTCACCATGTAGAAACACGTTGTCTTGCCGGCACCGTTCGGCCCGAGCAGGCCGACGGCCTCGCCGGCGCGCAGACCGATCGAGACGCCGTCCACGACCCTGCGGCCTTTGTAGCTCTTGGTGAGGCCGCGCGCGATCAGCGTGCCTTTAAGCTGCGCGGCATCCGGCTTGACCGCGGGAGCGGCCAGCCTTTTCGAAAAACGTCCAAGAATGCGAGATGCGAGCGAGGCGTCCGAAGCCATTACTGGCTCTGCAGTTTGTTCGCCGATCCGGGCGTGATGCTCATCTGAACGCGGCCTGAGCCCGCTTTGCCGCCATCAGCACAGCCTTCGACCTGCGCTTCGCCGGTGCCCATATCCGCCGTCAGCTTGCAGCCAACGAGCACATTGGCGCCCTCCGACAAGACGACTTCCTTGCCGGTGAGCGTCAGAATCTCGGTGCGCATGTCGAACACACCCTTGTCGCCGGTGGCGACCTGCGTGCCGGACTTCACGTAAATCTTGTTCTCGACTTCCAGCCGGTCGATGTTGGCCGAGCCCGTCGTGGCGGAACCGCCGGCGCCATCGTCAGCATAATAGACGGTCATCTTGCCGGCCTTGAGCAGCGTCTGGCCCTGCACGACGGAAACATTGCCGCTGAAGATCGCGACCTTCTCGGCGTCGCGCACTTCAAGCTTGTCGCTCTCGATCTGGATCGGGTCCTTGCCCGACAGCTTTAGCCCGGACAACCGGCTTTGCGCGGTGTTTTGCGCAGCAGCGAATTGCTGGGATGCAACGAGTGCGGCGAAGCAGAGTGCAAGCGCCGTGATAGGGCGGCGGTCAATTCGGAACATTGGTGGCGTCGCCTTCGGCTTTGGCCGTTTTCATCCGGCCGGGTTCGATGTTCATCTTCACTCTTTTTTCGAAGACAAGAACTTTGCCGTTCTTGAGGACCTGCATCGAGTCGGCAGTTACGCGGACCCCATCCATGCTGATGTCGATCGGCTGGTCTGTAGTGAGGACGCCGGTCCTCACATTGACAAAGGCCGACTGAAGCAGCGCCTTCTTGCCATCGGTGGTCGTGACCGTGACGGGTTTGTCGACGACAAGCGTGTTCTTCTTCCTGTCGAAGACGCCGCTGGTCGCGTCGATGTCCGCCCAATTCTCGTCATCGACGGGAACGCGCGCATTGATGCCCTCGAGCTCGATCACCTCGGTGACCTTCGGATCCTGCAGTGCGCGCTCGGCGGTCATCGTGTAGGGGCGGTTGTTGGTGAAACCTTCGAGTTTAGGATTGGCCATCACCAGCTTGCCGTCGGAGAACGCGGCCTCGCCGAGCTCAAGCGTGGTGCTGCTGGGCATCGACCAAAATGAATAACCGATGAAGGAGGCGACGATCGCCGCGGCAATGCTGGGCAGTACAAACTTGAGGAAACGCACGCGCCTGGAATGACGCCGCGCTGCCGCGAACGCCGCGAGGCGCGCGCCATCGTGTTCCGGCGGAGCGATCCGCTGCGGCGCCGCACTTGCCTCATATCGCGCGGTGGGGTCGATCGCCGTCATATCCTCTGATTCTGCTATCCCGCTCCAGCGCCGGATGGCGCCTAACGTCCCGCTAGTATCGCATATAGGGCGGTTTTTCGCGAATTGCAGGCGCTTTGGCCCGCTCCGAAGCACCACCTGTCCGCGCAATATGGTATTTTTTGGTTCGGCGCCAGCGCCCGCCTGCACCGCCTGCGGCATCTTTGGCGATTGCGCTCGCCGCCGGAATCCGGTGACAGGACCGGCTCCTTTGCTCTAGAACCGTCCTTTCCACTCGTGAAACGAGGCACGCCATGGCCACCAGAGCCGACGACCTGATCGACCGCAGGCGCCTGCGCCGCAAGCTCACCTTCTGGCGCGTCCTCGCGCTCGGCATCGCCGCGATCGCGATTGGCGCGGCGTCATACTGGCTGGTCGGCGGGGACTATAAGCAGATCACCACCAGCCACATCGCCAAGGTGAAGATCGAGGGAACGATCACCGAAGATGACGAATTGCTCGAGCGGCTGGAGGAGATCCGCAAGTCGAGCGCGGTGAAGGGCGTTATCCTCGCCATCAACTCGCCCGGCGGTACGACGGCCGGCGGCGAATCCATCTATGACGCCGTGCGCCTGATCGCCGAGGAGAAGCCGGTGGTGGCCCAGGTCGGCACGCTCGCCGCGTCGGCCGGCTACATGATCGCCAGCGCGAGCGACCACATCGTGGCGCGCAAATCGTCGATCGTCGGATCGATCGGCGTGCTGATCCAGTTCCCCGACCTGACCGGTCTGATGGACAAGGTCGGCATCAAGCTCGAAGAGGTGAAGTCGTCGCCGCTGAAGGCTGAGCCCTCACCGTTCAGTCCGACGACGGATGAAGAGCGCGCCATGGTGCGCAAGATCATCACCGACAGCTATGACTGGTTCGTCGGCATCGTCGACGAGAGGCGCCCGTTGTCACGGCAGGAAGTGCTGACGCTTGCCGACGGCTCGATCTTCACCGGCAGGCAGGCGCTGAACAACAAGCTCGTCGATGCCCTGGGCGGCGAGGACGAGGCGAAAACCTGGTTGAAGGAGAAAGGCGTCGATACCGATCTCGAGGTCATCGAGTGGAAGGACAAGGATGAGGCGGGATTCTTTTTCGCCAACGCGATGACAAAGCAGCTTGCCCGCTGGTTCGGCCTTTCCGACTATAGCGCGGACCTCATCAAAGAGCTCGGCGGCGACCGCTTATTCCTTGACGGTCTTGTATCGCTCTGGCACCCTTGAGGTCGTTGGGCAGACCTAAAAACAAAATAAAATCATTCGCATACAAAGAGTTTAGTGAACTCATAAGCGGGGACGCGCTCATGATCAAATCCGAACTTGTGCAGCTTATTGCCAACCGGAATCCGCACCTTTTCCTTCGCGATGTCGAGAACATCGTGAACGCCATCTTCGATGAGATCACCGAGGCGCTGGCCGATGGAAACCGCGTCGAGTTGCGCGGCTTCGGCGCGTTCTCCGTGAAGAACCGCCCGGCGCGCACAGGCCGCAATCCCCGCACCGGTGAATCGGTCACCGTCGAGGAGAAGTGGGTTCCCTTTTTCAAGACCGGCAAGGAGCTGCGCGAGCGGCTGAACACCGAGGGTTGATCGTAGCCTACGGCAGGCTTACTGGACTGGCGCATGTATAATCGCATCCTGCTCGTCGTGGTCTTCGTGCCACTTGCCGTCATCCTGATCGCGCTCGCGGTCGCGAACCGCGCCGCTACGGCCTTCACAATCGATCCGTTCAATCCGGGCAATCCTTCGCTGACTGTCGAGATGCCGCTCTTCGCCTTCCTCTTCGCAGCGCTCGTGATCGGATTGTTGATCGGCAGCGTCGCGACCTGGCTCAAGCAAGGCCGCTATCGCAAGCTGGCCCGCCAGCGCGGGCTGGAAGCGCAGTCGCTGCGCGATCAGGCGGTCCGCACACCTCCGGCAAACGCGCTACCGAAACCCGGCGCGTGACTTCATCGCGCGACGCATCATGCTGAACATTTCCGTCGACGACATCGACCGTGCGCTCACCTTTGGCGGGCTGGTCGAGACGCTGCGAACCGCATTCCGTGATGGCGCGGTGCAGCCGGTGCGCCACCATCACACAGTTGAACGGCCGGACGGTGCGGCGTCGACACTGCTGCTGATGCCGGCATGGTCCGATTTCAACCGCGCCGGCACATCCGATGGCGGGCACGTCGGCGTGAAGATCGTCACCGTGTCGCCGGACAACAACCAGATCGGCAAGCCGGCGGTGATGGGACTTTACCTTTTGCTCGACGGCAAGACGGGCGAGCCACAGGCGTTGATCGACGGGCAGCGACTGACGCAATGGCGTACAGCGGCTGCGTCGGCGCTGGCAGCAAGCTATCTGGCGCGCGAGGATGCATCGAGGCTGCTGGTCATCGGCGCAGGCGCGCTGTCGCCGTTCCTGGCGCGTGCACATTCCGCCGTGCGGCCGGTCAAGGAGATCGCGATCTGGAATCGCACCAGGGCGAACGCGGCGAAGGTTGTGGAGGCGCTGACGCGCGACGGGTTCGATGCGCGTGTTGCAGACGATCTCGACGCCGAGCTTGGCGCTGCGGACATCGTTTCCTCCGCGACCATTTCGACCGAGCCGCTGGTGAAAGGCGCACGGCTAAAACCGGGCGCGCATGTCGATCTGGTCGGCGGGTTCACGCCGTCGATGCGCGAGGCCGACGACGATGCGATCCGTCGCGCGCGTGTTTATGTCGACACGCGGGCCGGCGCCACCAAGGAGGCGGGCGACATTGTGCAGCCGCTGGGCTCGGGTGTGCTGAAGCAGGACGGGATCGTCGCCGATCTGTTCGAGCTGACGCGCGGTGAAAGGACAGGTCGTCAGAGCCGCGATGAGATCACGCTGTTTAAATCGGTGGGCGCGGCCATCGAGGACCTTGCCGCCGCGCGGGCGGTGTATGCGAAGGCCAACGGCTGAGGCGACCAGCGCCCGCCTTTCCTTGCCCTCGCCAGAACCCTGTGGCAGAAGCGCGGCAGCAGCGGAGACCCTCGTTGAGACACACGCGCGACAAGCGCCGCGAGACTTTTCAGCCGCGTCCCCACGCGGCGCAGCGACAGAACCAGTCGACGCGGCAGGATTCCGAACAGCGTGATGCCTCGAAGGCCGAAAAGCGGGTATTGAACCGTCGCACCGGTGCGCTGCCTGCCGAGACCCTGCCGTTGATCCTCGAAGTCGCACCGAATGACGACTACGCGCTGATCGACAGCGGCGGGGGTCGAAAGCTCGAACAGTATGGCGCCTATCGCATCGTGCGGCCGGAAGGCCAGGCGATCTGGCAGGCAGCTTTGCCGGCGAAGGAGTGGGAGCGCGCGGATGCGATCTTCACCGGCGACACCGACGAAGAGGGCATGGGTCGCTGGCGCTTCCCGAAAGCGGCACTCGGCGAAACCTGGCCGATGAAGCATGACGGCATCGACTATCTCGGACGCTTCACTTCGTTTCGCCATGTCGGCGTTTTCCCCGAACAGGCGTCGCACTGGGACCATATGGCCGGCCTGATCGCCAAAGCCGGCCGTCCAGTGAAAGTGCTGAACCTGTTCGGCTACACGGGTCTCGCCTCGTTTGTCGCGGCGCGCGCCGGCGCGGAGGTCACGCATGTCGACGCTTCGAAGAAGGCGATCGGCTGGGCGCGCGAGAACCAGCAGGTGGCGCGGCTTACAGAGAGGCCGATCCGCTGGATCGTCGAGGACGCGATGAAGTTCGTCGAGCGCGAGGAGCGCCGTGGCAGTCGCTACGATATCGTGCTCTTCGATCCGCCGGCCTATGGCCGCGGGCCGAAAGGCGAGGTGTGGCAGCTCTTTGACGATCTGCCGGCGATGGCCGACCTCTGCCGCGCGATCCTGACGCCAAAACCGCTCGCGGTCGTGCTGACCGCATACTCGATCCGCGCATCCTTCTTCGCGATCCACGCGCTGATGCGTGACACATTTGCCGGAATGGGCGGCCGCGTCGAATCCGGTGAGCTGATCATCCGCGAAAAGTCGGCGGGTCGTGCGCTCTCGACCTCGCTGTTCTCACGCTGGGTGGCGGCATGAACGTCCGCACGGTCGGCCAGGTGAAGGAGGTCACCAGCCTCGCCAATCCGCTGGTGAAGGACATCAAGGCGCTGGCGCTGAAGAAATTCCGCGACCAGCAGAATGCCTTCCTCGCGGAAGGACTGAAACTCGTCATCGACGCGCTGGATCTTGGCTGGACGATCAAGACGCTGATCTTTGCCAAGTCGGGAAAGGGCAATCCGGCCGTAGAGAAGGTTGCTGCGCGCACGGTGGCGGCCGGTGGCACGGTGCTGGAAGTGAGCGAGAAGGTGCTTGCCGCGATCACGCGGCGCGACAATCCGCAGATGGTCGTCGGCGTGTTCGCGCAGGACTGGCTGACCCTGAAGGACGTGAGGCCGGCGAAGGACGACGTCTGGGTGGCGCTGGATCGCGTGCGCGATCCCGGCAATCTCGGCACGGTGATCCGCACCGCGGATGCTGTCGGTGCGAAGGGCGTGATCCTCGTTGGCGAGACGACCGACCCGTTCTCGATCGAGACAGTGCGCGCGACGATGGGATCGATCTTCGCCGTGCCCGTCGCAAAGACGACCCAGGAGGCCTTCATCGCCTGGCGAAAGGGTTTTGCCGGTCTCGTCGCCGGAACGCATCTCAAGGGTGCAGTCGACTACCGGACGGTGGAGTACGCAGGAAAGCCGGTGCTGCTCCTGATGGGCAACGAGCAGCAGGGATTGCCGGATGTGCTGGCGGACATATGCGACAGGCTGGTGCGCATTCCGCAAGCAGGCCGTGCGGATTCGCTCAACCTCGCGGTGGCGACGGGCGTGATGCTTTTCGAAATCAGGCGCAAGGCGCTGACGCTTGGAGGCGCCGCATGAGGCTCGCGACCTTCCTCAGATATTGCGGCGTGATGCTTATCGCCGTCGCACTCGACCAGTGGATCAAATATCTCGTCGAGACGCGGCTCGAATTCCAGCAGCAGATCGATCTTCTGCCATTCCTGGCGCTGTTTCGGACCTACAACACTGGCGTCGCCTTCTCGATGTTCTCTTTCGTTGGCGACAAGGGACTGGTTCTGCTGGCGCTGGTGGTCATCGCCTTCGTGCTCTACCTCGCCGTACGCACCAACGCCAATCAGTGGGTCGCGCGGCTCGGCTTTGCGCTGATCATCGGCGGCGCCGCCGGCAACATCATCGATCGCATCGCTTACGGCCATGTCGTCGACTACATCCTCTTCCACACGCCGAGCTGGTCGTTTGCCGTCTTCAATCTGGCGGACGCCTTCATCACGATCGGCGCGGGACTGGTGATCCTGGAAGAAATCATTTCCTGGTGGAGCGACCGCAAGCGTGTCGCCTCCACCGACGACTGACGAGTTTGCGGAAGGGGTTACATGGCGTCACCGTTCAGAGCAATCGTGGTCTCGCGCGGCGAGGACAAGAAGCAGTCCGTTGCGATCACCGAACTGACCGACGACGATCTGATGGACGGCGACGTTACCGTTTCGATCGAGGCGACGACAGTGAACTACAAGGACGGGCTCGCGATCACCGGCAAAGGACCCGTGGTGAGGCTTTTCCCGCTTGTCCCTGGCATCGATTTCGCCGGCACCGTGACCTCGTCCACCAACCGCGACTGGAAGCCTGGCGACAAGGTGATCCTGAACGGCTGGGGTGTCGGCGAGATGCACCATGGCGCGTTTGCGAGCCGCGCCCGGGTGAAAGGCGATTGGCTGGTGCCATTGCCCGCTTCGATGAGCGCCAGGGACGCCATGGCGGTCGGCACGGCCGGCTACACCGCGATGCTCGCGGTGATGGCTCTGGAGCGCCACGGCATTGTGCCGGACCGCGGCCCTGTCGTGGTGACGGGCGCGGCCGGAGGTGTCGGTTCCGTCGCGATCGCGCTGCTGTCGAAGCTCGGCTACAACGTGATCGCCTCGACGGGGCGGCAATCGGAAGCCGGTTATCTGACTGATCTCGGCGCAAAGGAAATCATCTCGCGTGCCGAACTTTCCGGTCCGGCCAAGCCGCTCGGCAAAGAGCGCTGGGCAGGCGGCGTCGATGCGGTCGGCAGCCACACGCTGGCGAATGTCCTCTCGATGACCATTTATGGCGGCGCGGTCGCCGCTTGCGGCCTGGTGCAGGGCATAGATCTGCCGGGCTCCGTCGCCCCCTTCATCCTTCGCGGCGTCTCGTTGCTCGGTATCGATTCCGTAATGGTGCCGAAGCCGATCCGGCTCGAAGCCTGGAAGCGCATCGGCATGGATCTCGACCCGAAAAAGCTTGCCGCGCTGACCACGTCCATCGGCTTCGACGGCATCATCGAAGCCGCGCAGCAGATCGTTGAGGGCAAGATCAGGGGCCGCGTCGTCGTCGAAATGTAGGCCGGACGGCCGAAATCCGGCGTTTTTTCGCGCCGATCGTTAAAACTCGAACGATCCGTCAAAAGCTTCTCTAAGCGCTGATATGCAAGGCTTCCGGCTATGGCGGAGTCCGTGCAGAAAGCCGATGTGACGTCCGAGGCAGCGCCGGTTGCAGCGCCGCTGCCCGAACGCGTGCGCGTCGCGCCGCCGCCGCTGGCGCCACATCTTGTCGAATCGAACCCACGCGAACTGTGGATGCTCGTCGTCATCGCCGTTCTGGTGCTGGCCGGGCTCGCCCAGCTCAGCGGGACGCCACCCTATATCAGCCTTGCTCTGCTCGTGACCGGCATCTCCGGATTGGTTCTGCTCGTTTTCACGCTGAAAGCGGAAACCGCGCTCGCCACCATGGTGGACACCACCACGGCCGAAAGCCGCGCCGAGATCGAGACGCTCGCCGACCGCATGTGGGAGCTGCAGGAAAGCGAGGAGCGCTTCCGTGGACTGATCGATGCGCTGGGCGATCTGGTCGTGCACCGCGACCGGGAGGGCAAGATCGTCTACGCGAATTCCGTTTTCGCCGAACTGACGGGGCTGAAGCAGGAGTCGCTCACCGGCAAGACACTTGCCGAACTCGGCATCGAGGTCGGCATCGTGCCTGACGCGGCCTTCGCCGATGGCGAATGCCTGTCGTCAACCGACGTCGCGATCCGCTCCGCCACCGGCGTGCGGTGGTTTTCCTGGATCGAACTTTCCGTGCGCGACAAGACGAGCGACGCGGTCTCGCACCGCGCCATCGCGCGCGATATCACGGCGCGCAAACGCGCTGAGACCGCACTGATCAACGCACGTGAGCGCGCCGAGCATGCGAGCCAGGCGAAGTCACGGTTTCTTGCGACCGTCAGCCATGAAATCCGCACGCCGATGAACGGCATCATGGGCATGGCGAAACTGCTGGCCGACACGCAGCTTCTGCCTGAACAGCGGACTTATGTCGGCGCGGTCTCGACCTCGGCCAGCGCGCTGCTGGCGCTGATCGAAGACCTGCTCGACTATTCGAAGATCGAGGCCGGACGCTTCGAGCTCGAGCCGCAGGCGGTTTCACCGCGCGAATTGACCGACAACGTCGCGGAGCTGCTGGCCGCCCGCGCCTATACGAAGTCTATTGGCCTTGGCTGCCACGTTTCACCTGATGTGCCGGCATTGATCACCGCCGATCCCGGACGGCTGCGGCAGGTCCTGCTCAACCTGATCGGCAATGCGATCAAGTTCACCGACACCGGCGGCGTGACCGTGACGGTGACCGCCGCGGGCGATGCCGACAGGCGTACCGTGAAATTTGCGGTCGCCGACACCGGGCCGGGGCTGAAAGCCGCCGACCTCGATCGTATCTTCCAGGAATTCGAGCAGGCCGACGGAACCTCGACACGCAAGCATGGTGGGGCCGGCCTCGGGCTTGCAATCTCCCAGCGCATCGTCACTTCGATGGGCGGTACAATCGACGTGGAGAGCGAGCCGGGCAAAGGCTCGGTCTTTTCGTTCGAGATCCCGGCGACCGACGCGACGCCGCCAGCCACCGTCGACCGCGAAATTCTGGCAAACTGCCGCGCCGTAATCGTATCGAAGAACATCGCGGAGACGGAAGCAATCGCGCTTACCATCCGGGCGAATGGCGGCACAGCGCACATCGCCGGCACTGCGGCGCAGGCGGCGATCGTCGCTAATGGCGCAACGACCCTGCTTGTCGATGCCGCGCTGGAATCGAGCGACGGCCTTCTGCTGAAGCGGCTGCGGCTTTCCGGTTTCGCGCATGCCGAGGCGATCACGCTGATTGCGCCGACCGATCGCGGTATGCTGGGTGAATTCCGCGCCAGCGGCTATTCGAGCTTCCTTGCGCGACCCGTGCGCGACGAGACGCTGCTTCGAATGCTGATCGGCGGCCGAACCAAGGCCGCGACACCGGCGGCGCCAGCGACCGAACCGCAAGCGGTGCAGCACAGACTTGACGGCGACAGCCTGTCGATCCTGCTCGCCGAGGACAACGACATCAATGCCATGCTGGCGCGCGCGACGCTGACCAAGGCCGGCCATAAGGTTGATGTCGTGGGCAATGGCCGCGCGGCGGTGGAGGCACTCACCGAAGCAGGGCACCCGCGCTATGACGTGGTGCTGATGGACCTGCATATGCCCGTGATGGATGGCCTGGACGCCATCGCGGTCATCCGCCGGCACGAGGAGGACAAGGGCATCCGTCCGGTGCCGATCATGGTGCTCTCCGCCGATAGCCAGGAAAAGACGCGCCACGCGGTGCTTGCGCATGGTGCGAGCGGCTTCGTCACAAAACCGCTCGATCCAGATGCTTTGGTTCGCGCCGTGCAGGAACAAGCGGCGGCATAAGCTCGAAAGCCGGCTATCGGTGCGTCACGGGGCGTACTATTGCCGGGATCACTACTTCACGATACTGTCACAGTCCTGTTGCACCGCTTGCCTATCCCCGACCGGAGGGACGGTCCGAAGGAGACGATTCGTGCAATCCGCACTGCCGGAAACCGACCGACAGTCAGCCGCCCCAGGCGCCGCTTTCTACAGCCGTCAATTCGAGGCCATCGTTACGGGCGCGCCTTTGGGGCGCATCGGCTCGCTCGAAGTCCGTATTGCCGTGGACGAGGCGCAGATCGCCGCCGCGCAGCAGGTGCGCTATCGCGTCTTCTACGAAGAACTCGGCGCCAAGGGTGACGAGGTCGCCGCGGCCGACCAGCGCGACGCCGACCGGTTCGATGCCGTGTGCGACCATCTGCTCGTCTACGACACCGCGATCGTCGGCCCGGAACTCAGCAAGATTGTCGGCACCTACCGGCTGCTGCGGCAGGAATCGGCCGTTGCCGCCGGCGGCTTCTATTCAAATGACGAGTTCGATCTCGACTCGCTGGTGGCGCGGCATCCCTCGCTTCGCTTCCTCGAACTCGGCCGCTCCTGCGTGCTGCCGGAATACCGCTCGAAGCGGACCATCGAGGTGTTGTGGCAGGGCATCTGGGCCTACATCAACCATTACTCGGTCGGCGTGATGACGGGTTGCGCCTCGTTCCATGGGACGACGCCGGCCGCACATGCCGAGGCTCTGTCCTTCCTCGCGCAGAATTGCCGGCCGGATCCCACATGGGACGTGCGAGCGGTGCCCAGCCGCTATCAGTCGATGGATCTGATGCCGCCCGAGGCGGTCAACATGCGCTCGGCGATGAACGCCATGCCGCCGCTGATCAAAGGTTATCTGAGGCTCGGCGCGAAGATCGGCGACGGTTGCGTGATCGACCACGAATTCGGCACGACGGACGTCTTCATCATTCTGCCCGTCTCGGCCCTCAGCACACGCTACTTGAACTACTACTCGATCGACGCCAGCCGCTTCGCGGCATAGTCGCCGTGAGCGACAACCTGCAGCCTGCTTTCGCCAAGCTTGTGAAAGCCGCCGCCGGCTTGCCTGAGGTCGAGGAAAGCTCGTGGTTCGGCACGCCGTCGCTGAAAGTGCGCGGCAAGGGATTTGCCCGGGTGAAGGATCCGGACACGGTCGTGCTGATGTGCTCACTCGAAGACAAGGAATTGCTCTTCGAGACCGCGCCGGAGATTTTCTTCGAGACGGACCACTACAAAGGCTGGCCGGCGATCCTGGTGCGCATCAAGAAAATTTCGCCGAAAGAGCTGAAGCACCGCCTGGCGATCGCGTGGCGGCTGAAGGCGCCGAAGAAACTGGCGAAGCAGGTCGAGGGCGGCAGCGTCTAGCCAGGACCAGTCGCTCGGATGGACTTCTCGTGCGCGAGAGACTACATACGCCGCTGATCCAACGCACCAAAGGAGCTCTTTGTGACTGCCATTGTGTCCAGCCCGGCTGGAGGACGGCAAGCGTAACGCATTTCGAGGCACGCGCCTCGATCGTTCGCTTCCATCTCGTCCAGCCTGTTTGCCGCTGCTCCGCGACGCGGAGCTGTGTTCATGTCCGCGCGCGCCGCGGAAGCTGGCTCGAGACCAATGACAGACAAAGACCTGACCCTTGCCGATTTCGGCTGGACTTCATTTTTTCAATCGCAAATCGACCCGGGCGAAACGCTGTTCCCCGTGCGCGTGATGGCGGTGCATCGCGACCGCCTCGAAGTGGCGGGGCCGGGCGTGGTGGCGGACACTCCTCCTTTCGCCGACTCCGCGGGTGGGGATGAAAGCACCGCGACCATCGGCGACTGGCTGCTGATCGAACCCGACACACTGCGGCCAAGGCGCCTGCTCGATCGCAGGAGCCTGTTCAAGCGCCGCGCGGCGGGCACCGAGCGACGGCTGCAGTTGATCGCGGCCAATGTCGACACGCTCTTCATCGTGTCGTCGTGCAACCGTGACTTCAACATAGCGCGGCTGGAGCGCTATCTCGCGCTGGCGCGCGAGGCCGAGGTGACACCGGTGGTGGTGCTGACCAAGGCCGATCTCGCGGAGGATGCCGAGGCATTCGCCGCACAGGCGCGGAAACTGCTGCCCGGCCTTCTGGTGGAGACGCTCGACGCGCGCGATCCCGGCAGCGTTGCGCTGCTCGCACCCTGGTGCGGGCGCGGCCAGACGGTGGCGCTGGTCGGTTCGTCCGGCGTCGGCAAATCGACACTGGTGAACACGCTGACCGGCGAGGCGATCGCCACGCAAGGCATCCGCGCGCATGACGAACGCGGCAAGCACACCACGACCGGCCGCGCGTTGCACAGGCTGCCGGGCGGCGGCTGGCTGGTCGATACGCCGGGCATGCGCGAGCTGCAGCTCACCGACGCCGAAGCCGGCATCAAGGATGTGTTCGCCGACCTGGTGATGCTCGCAAGGCAATGCCGTTTCGCCGACTGCCGGCACCAGACCGAGCCGGGCTGCGCGGTGCAGGCGGCAATTGCGTCGGGCGAAGTGGATTCCGCGCGGCTCCATCGCTGGCGCAAGCTGGTTGCGGAGGAAGCCTACAACAACGAGACCTTGTCCGAGCGGCGGGCGCGCGACCGCGCCTTCGGCAAGATGGCGCGCCGCGCCATGCAGGACAAGCGGGCGCGGCGAGGTGGCTAGTCGTGCCGCCGGCGTGCGGCCTTGCTCACGCGCGCTTCACGCCGAGTTCAATTGCAAGGCCGGTTGCGGCGGGAAGAATGCGGCCGGTTTTCACGTTGCTGTTTTGAACAAGGAGAGGTCACATGCTTTTCACACGCCGCAATGCATTGCAGCTTGGTGCTTTGGGTGTCGCAAGCTGGGGAACCACGTTCATGCCATTCACCGCAAGGGCGCAGGGCGCCGCCGACGAATACCCGACGAGTGCAGGCAAGATCGCGATCAGTCCGATTTCGCACGCATCCTTCGTCATGGCGACGCCGGACCTGGTGATCTACAACGACCCGGTCGGCGGCAAGGCGCTGTATGACGGACATCCCGCGCCGGGCCTCATCCTCGTCACGCATGAGCATGGCGATCATTTTGAGCTGGACACGCTGACGGCGATCGTCGGCGCCGACACGAAGCTGGTGGTCAACCCGGCCGTGCTGGAGAAGCTGCCGGAGGAGCTGAAGGCGAAGGCGACTGCGGTTGCCAATGGCGAGAAGACGACGGTGGGTTCGATCGAAATCGAGGCGATCCCCGCCTACAACACCACCGAGGACCGCAAGAAATATCACCCGCAGGGCCGCGACAACGGCTATGTGCTCACCATCGACGGGCGCCGCGTTTACATCGCCGGTGACACGGAGGACATTCCGGATATGCGGGCGCTGAAGGACATCCACATCGCCTTCGTGCCGATGAACCTGCCCTATACGATGGACGAGACGCAGGCGAGTTCGGCGGTGGCGGAATTCAAGCCGGCCTTCGTCTACCCGTATCACTATAAGGGCAGCGATCCGAAGGTGTTTGCCGAGAAAGTCGCGGCCGCGGCGGGCGACGTGAAGGTCGTCATGGGTCCGTGGTACGCCGCCTGATATGCTGACAAAAACGGCCGCCGGCGTTTCCGCGCCGGCGACCGTTTCATTGTGAGCAGCGCGCTACTCGCTCGGCATTGCGCTCATGTCCATGAACATCGGCTCGAACATGTTGCCGTCGAGGTCCTCGAAGGTGCGGCCATACATGAAGCCGAGATCCTGAGCCGGACGCAGGTCGATCTTGCCGCCGGCCTTCTTCGCCGCCTCGGTGATGGCATCGACGCCTTCGCGGCTCTCCTGTGACAGCGCGATCAGCATGGCGCTCGCCTTATGCGCATCGCCGATCGGCTTGGCGGTGAACGTCTTGTAGTAATCGTGCTTCAACAGCATGAACACGATCTCGTCGGACCACGCCATCGACGAGGCGTTGTCGTCGGAAAACTGCGGGTTCTTCACCGCGCCGATCGCCTCGTAGAAACGGGTGGCGGCGGCGAGGTCTTTCACCGGCAGGTTCACGAAAATCATCTTCGGCATTTTTCTTCTCCTGGGATAGGGATGTGCGCCGCTCACGCGTGCGCGAATTGCTTTTCGGGTTCGGGCAGGAATTCCTGCACGATTGCGTCGTTGGCGTGGATGCAGACCATCTCCAGCCGGCCGGCTCCAACGTTGACGAATTTGTGCGGCACGTTCGCCCCTGCAACAATTATGTCGCCGGTAAAGGCGCGTGTCGTGGCGTCGCCGACGGTGAACTCAGCCTCGCCTTTCTGCACCACCCAGGTCTCCGTGTAGGGGTGCACGTGCAGGCCGGGGCCTTGGCCGGGCTCATTGTCGACGATGAACATCGACACTTGGCTGCCGTGGTCGCGCCCATCGAAACGGACGGTGCGGCTCTTGCCGGGCTGCGGCTGCTTGTGGCGGACAATGCTGAACATGGCGGTTCTCCTTGTTCGAACTATCTTCACGCAAAGATATAGGCGAATATATCTTCGCGTCAAGATAAATATCTTTGCGAGAAGATATCTTTTCGGTAAGGCCTGTGGCGTGTAGGGTTTTGCGGGGCAAGCGGCGGCGGAGAAAAGGGTAATGGCGAAGCAAAAGGATGAGGCCACGACAAAAGCTGCGGCGGGCCAAAGTGCTGCGCCCAACTTCGCCGCGCCGAATACGCCCGACCATGTCGACCTGCGGCAGGCGCAGTGGGCACGCGAGCTGCCGGGGCTGGACACCGAGCCGATGGCGATACTCGGCCGCGCCAACCGCATCGCCAGCCTCGTGCGCCCGTCGATCGAGAAGACCTTCGCCGGCTTCGGCCTCGACCGTGGCGAGTTCGACGTGATCGCCACGCTGCGCCGCGCCGGTCCGCCATACCGGCTGATCCCGACGGAGCTGTACACCTCGCTGATGCTGTCGTCCGGCGGGCTGACGCATCGGCTCGACCGGCTGGAGAAGCGCGGGCTGATCGCGCGCGAGCGCTCGGCAAAGGACGGGCGCAGCCTGCCGGTGGCGCTGACGCCGGCGGGCGCAGCACTTGCCGAAAAGGCGTTCCGCGCCGACATGGCGAGCGAGCTGACCTTCCTCGACGGGCTCGACGCGCCCGAGCGGAAGGCGCTGGCCGAGCTGCTCAAAAAGCTGGTGATGAGCATCGAGCAGCGCGGCGGGGAGTAGGTCTGCGGCTGGTGTAAGAGGACATATATTTATAGTTGTAATTTTTAAAGAGCCCTGTATAAAATCCCTCAATAGTTGTATGGGGGGAGAACTTACATGCATACGACAGCCACGGTAACTGCCCTGACGTCCGCTCTCACGTCGGCCCTAGGGGCGATCCCTTCCGGAGCGACAAATGAAGAGGCCTACAAGGCTTTCATGGCAAAGCTCGGCGAGGGATTGACCGACGCGTTTGGCGCAGCTTTAGGCGCAGCCGTGGGGGTCATTGACGCCCAGCAGGCCGCGAGCCCCAATTCAAATTGGGTTACGATCGGTGATCTTCTCAGGAACGGGTCTCAGCTTTCCGTTGATTTCAGCTCGCCCGGATTGACGATTCCGTCCACGCGAAAAGTTTCTTCAAAGCAAGGAATGGTCGTTCCGCCCTCCGGCGGAGTATCTGCCATGGGAGGTTCGGTAGGGGTAACCGGCAGCTACTCGTTCTAGCCGGATCTGGATGGCGGGACGGCGATGTCTGGCCTTGCAGGAACGCCGCACGGACCTGACGTGCTTCTCGTCAACATGCCGTTCGGGCCACTGCACACGCCATCCCTGGCTTTAAGCATTATCGCGCCTTTACTCGAACGCGACGAGATCACCTGCCGCGCACGTTATGCGAATGTCGAATTCGCAGAGAAGCTCGACTATGGGCTCTACAATTACATATCGAGCGGCCTGCCGCGCGCCCACGACCTGGTTGGAGAGTTCATCTTCAGCCGGGCTCTCTTCGGCAGTGCGTCGCGTTCGTCCGAGAGTTTCCTCGAGTACCTGGAGGAGACTTTTGGCGACCAGAGAACACAGCACTACTATGCCGCGTCTGAATATCTGCTGCAGCAGCTGAATGTGCGCATTGATGACACGCGCCGCGTGGCCGATGAATTCATCGTCGAGCTGGCAGGCCAAATAGGGACCCTTGCGCCGAAGGTCGTTGCCCTGACCAGTGCGTTTCAACAGAACACCGCGAGTCTTGGTCTCGCACGGCTGCTTCGTGAGAGGTTTCCCCAAATCAAAATCATGATTGGCGGCGCCAATTGCGAGGGCGTTATGGGCCGCGCGTTGTTCGACCGGTTCAGCTTTCTCGATTGCGTCTGCACCGGTGAAGCCGAGCCTGTCGTCGTCGATGCTGTCCGCCATCTTCTTGACCCGGACGCAGCTCCGCCGCGCGGCGCGATTTATTTCAGGGGCGTGCCGGATGAACCGGGACCGGTGCCCCATAAGATGTTCCGCGACTTCGGCGCTGTCCCTGCTCCCGCATTTGACGACTTCTTCAGCGCAGTCGCTGACCGGGACTTGCCGGAGCCGCCGCGGCTTCTGTTCGAGACCTCCCGCGGGTGTTGGTGGGGAGAAAAACACCACTGCACCTTCTGTGGACTGAACGGCGGCACGATGACCTTTCGTCAGAAGCCAGCGGACCTTGCCATTAGACAATTGGAAGAACTGACGCGCAAATATCCGGGCGTCACGGTCTGCATGACCGATAACATCATGGACAACGCCTATTTCCGCACCTTTGTGCCGGAGATCGTGAACAGAGGCCTCAAGCTCGATCTTTTCTATGAGCTGAAGGCCAACGTGAAGTACGAGCAACTGGCTCTGCTGGCGGAGGCCGGGATCAAACGCATCCAGCCGGGCATCGAAAGTTTTGACGACGCCGTGCTCGGCTTGATGGACAAGGGCATCACCGGCCTGCAGAACCTTCAGCTTCTGAAGTGGTGCCGTGAACTCGGCATCGATCCGGCATGGAACATGCTCTGGGGTTTCCCCGGCGAGGAGCCGGCCGCCTACGAAGCGATGTGTTCGCTCATTCCCCGGGTTACGCATTTCAAGCCGCCGTCGGGCGTCGGACGACTTCGTCTCGATCGGTTCAGCCCCTATTTCGAATGCCATCAAGACCTGTTCAGCGACGTTCGGCCGTTCAGGTCCTATGCGCTGGTCTACCCGTTGCCGGAGGAAGATCTGCGGCGCATCGCCTATTTCTTCGACGGCCGGGTGGCAGGTGGCGACACGGTATCCAGCTACACGCGCGGTGTCTTCGACGCCATCATGAGCTGGAAGGATCAGAGCGACAGCCAGTTTCTTTTTCGCGCCGACGTCGACGGCGTGCTGACTGTGTTTGATACACGCTCGCAATTCGCGCCGGGCGGTTGCCGCGTCCGCGTGTTTGCGGGAGCCGAGCGCGCGATCCTGCTCGCCTGCGAAGGCGTAACGACACGCGAGAAGCTGGATGCGGAACTGGCGCCCTCTTTTGACCCTGAGGCTGTCGAGTCGGCGTTGGCCGCACTGGATTTGCAGGGGCTGGTTGCAGTCCGGTCGAACAGGATCCTGGCGCTGCCCGTAAGAATGAGCGTGGCATATCCGGGGGCGGCATTCCTGCAGGACATAAAGGACGCGAGGCTGGCCGCGTAGCTGGCAATGGAGGAGACGGGAAAATGGAAAAAGACAAGCTGACTGAACTCGTCATCAAGATCGAGTTTCCGCTGACGGCGGAGGCCGTCAAGCGGCTCGAGGAGAAGATGAAGAAGGCGGTGCTCGACGAACTCGCGGCGCTGAATGTCGCCTCGGGTCGCCGGCTCAGCGTCGAGCGCTGGCCAGGCGGCACGACGACCGGCCTCTACATCCGCGACGAATTCTGACGCATGGCGAAGCCGCTCTGCCCGAGCGCGCCGCTGAAGCCGGGCGCCAGCGTGTTCGGCTATGTCGGCGAGGATGGAGCGGTTGCCTATCTCGGCGCGCCGGCAAAGGTGACGCGCGATTTCATCGACATGGCCGGACAGGTCGAGCGCAAGGCGACCGCGCGGCTGCGCATCGCCGCGCCATGCGTGAAAAATGCCTGCCGGCACTGGGAAGACCGCTGCATGATCTCGGACTTCGTCGCTGCAAGCGATGCCGCCGCGCGTCTTGGATACCCGGGCGTGCCGGACTGCGCGATCCGCGAAGCGTGCCGCTGGTTCGGGCAGAACGGCTTCGAGGCCTGCCGCAACTGCCGCTTCATCATCACCGACGAAGAATAGCGCCGGCAACGCGTGGCCGTCCCATGCGCAGACAAACGCACCACCTCACGACCGGCAGTAGGAGATGAAGTTGGCGAGGCGCTCGACGCGCTTCAGCATCGCCGCGTCGGGATTGCCGGCGTGGCAGATGAGCTTGCGGTCGGCATTGCAGGTTGCGTGGCAGCGGCCCGTGCTGCGGCAGAGCCTGGCCGGGCAGCGCGCGGCGGCATTCTCGCCGTCGCGCAGGAAGCGCAGCGATTCGATCACGTCGTCGCGGAAGACCGTATCGTCTCCCTTGCCGATGAACTCGTCGAGCGTCATGGGGTGGTGATGGAGATTTTCCCAGGGCTGCATGGCGTGTGTCCTCTCTGGTGAGCGTGGATGAACGATGGGCGCGCGGGAACGACTTCCCGCGCAAAAGCGGTCGGGAAGCGGACGCAGGGAGCGCGCCATTCCGAAAAAACAAAAACGGGCGCGCTACCCTGCGTCCGCCGACGCTCTTGCCCGCCGTGCGCTTGAGGTTTCCCTCATCGCTTTCGGCTGGGCCCGGACCTGAGGGTTCATCACCCAGCCGCGCCACTGTCGCGCGACCGGCCCGGACGCCGTCTCCCTCCCCTGAGCCCCAGTCCGGACCAGGGTTCCCGATGAGGGAGATGCGCGCATTATCCATGGGGCGGATACCCCGTGGACAAAGTAATAAAGTTGCTGCCGCCAGATCCTGACAGGGACAGAAGACCCCCTCTCGGTCACCGCTGCGCGGTGACACCTCTCCCCCGCTCCGCAGGGGCGAGGAACCCAGGTTCTGAAGCGGCGGCGCACCTCCAGCTTGGGTTCCTCGCCCCCATTACAATGGGGGAGAGGTGGCGCGCTGGCGGCGGCGAAGCCGCTGTAAGCGACGGAGAGGGGTCTTTCTCCCGTCCACCCACCCCGTCTACACTCCACCCATGTTCACCCGTCTCGCCCTCGTCCTCACCGCGGCACTTGTCGCCCAAAAACCCGCAGCCGCCGCCGAGATGGGCTGGTTCAGCGGCGGCGACGAGTTGAACGCCGAGCTGCGCTACGGCACCGCCGACAAGAGCGAGACGCCAATCTCGTTCTGGTGCGAGCCCGCGCGCGGCGTCGTCTATGTCGCCTGGGAGTTCCGCCCGGCCAATCCGAGCGAGGCGATGGACGTCGACTTCACGCTGTCGGCCGGCGGCATCGACGTGCCGCTCGGCGGGGTCGGCTATCATGTGGGAGATACGGGGTTCGTGGTCGAAAGCCAGATCATCTACGACCAAAAATTTCGCGATCTTATCGCCTCAGACGGCGACCTGACGGCGACCGCCGAAGGCAAGACCGAGACGTTCCCGCTGGCCGGCGCGAAGGAGAAGGCACCGGTGTTGCTGGAGATGTGTGAGAGGACGGGGTGATCATTATGTTTTCGAAATTCTGCCGAGGGCAGTTACGACAGTGGCAAGAAAATCATACGGAAGACTCGGGGTTGGTATTAGCGTAGAAACACCTTCTGCTTGTTGACGACACTTGGTTGACTATCGGGAAGCAGAATATTTACTAAAGCAACTCTATCATCGCCACGTCATCAAATGACTCGGCGGCTTCACTTGGCAAAAAAGGAATTCCTGCTTCAAGGCTTTACGGAGCGCACTCATGCGGATGCGCTCGGCGGCCTATTCGAAGTTGACGATATCGAAAGAGTGCTTGTGAGTGTGGCCTTCTTGAACGAAGGCGGCGTCGAGCATGTGCAGAAACATTTCGATCCGCATGGCAAGCGGCTCACCGTATTTGCCGGGATCAGAAACGACATTACATCGCATCAAGGCCTTGCCCGTATGCTCGGCGTTAAAGACACGACCTTGTATGCCGTAGACACAGGTGCTGGTGGCGTCCTTTTTCACCCAAAGCTTTACCTGGTTAGGGGCAAGACAGCAGCCCGGCTTATTATCGGCAGTGCAAACCTAACGCTCGGCGGTCTCAACAACAACATCGAAGCGAGCATCGCGGCGCATTTCGACCTGAAAGACAGTGACGACCTTGGGACAGTCGACTCCATTGAGAAGGAGTTCGCCCGTCTCCCGGGCGACTACAAGGACCACATCATTCACATTAACGCGATTGCACAGCTCGACGAAATGTTGAAGCAGAACCGCATAGCCGACGAGAACCTCGTCCGCCCGCCCCGGCCGCCGGCCTCCGGCGGTGCAAAAGCATCGGTCGATGAGGTGCCTCGTATCACGCTCAAAACGAAGCGCATCTTTCGGGCTGTTGCTAAGAAATCTCCTACACCTGCCGCACTGGCAGCCGGTGCGGTTGTAGCCCCTCCGATGGCACCAGCTCCCGCCGCTCCACCTCCAGCAATAGCAGGCGCGGTTTACAAACCCATCTGGCAAAGCAAGCCATTGAGCGCGCGATCGCTTACTGTGAAGAGTGGTGATAACACCAATCCAACTGGTTCAACGACGCTCGGGAAGGGTCTGATGGAAATCGACCCAGTCACCTATTTCCGCAATGACGTGTTCGGGCACCTTCACTGGGAAACGTACAAGAACCGCGCAGGCAATGACGCGGAGCGCGTCAATGCCGATTTCGACCTCTTCATAAAGGGAAAGAACGTCGGCCGCTTTACACTGACGCTACGCCACAGTCTAACACGTGCCGCGGCAGCAGCTGAAGACAAGAACCTGCCGACCGAGTTGAGCTGGAACGATGCCCGCGAATATGTGGCCCGGCCAGACTTGCTAGAGCGGACGATGACGCTGCTGCTTGATATGGGCGATGCAAACCACTTCGCCGTGGAAATCGACTAAGCCTCGGCCTCTGCGGACGTGCGATGCCGGCGATCGCGCAGCTTTCGCCAGCCTTCCGCGACCATGCTTTGCTTTGCCTTCGAGAGCCCCAGCGCGCCAAGCACGGCCTCGCCCTGAATTTTCAAATACTGCTCGGTCGGCCGCGTGCGAATGGCCCTATCCAGCTCGGTCAAATTGACCTTTGCCTTAGCGGGCAGGGGGATAAGCAGGCGCTCGATCTCTGACGGGATAAGCTCCAGCACGCCACCACCGTAGTGACGGCCCTCAAGCTCGGCCGACAGCGCGGTCAGAGGGTTGATGAAGCATCCGACGAGTTGCTCTGATGTGCTCTTGGTGGTGCGGATGCGGTAGGCCGTATCGGTCGTGTAGGCACCGATCCGGTTGAGGATGAGGCGAGGCGTGTCGTGCGACCGCTTCAACATGCCAATCTCGGTCGAGTAGACAGATGGCACAGTGTACCAAGGCGAGCGGACACGGCACTTGTAGCGCGTGTGAAGATCTTCGGCCTCCCCGGTCTTGATGTAGGCTTCGGCCGCCGCGTCGACCTTGTCCTTGAACCACAGGAAGTTCGTAGGCTTGCCGATGTCGGCATTCGCGCGGTGCTGTCGCTCGTCATAGATGATGCCGGGGCAATGTTCACTCCGGCCAAACATCGGGTGTGCCCACCTCGACAGCTGATATGATCTCACCGTCTCGTCGGGGACGAGAAAGAACTTATTCGCGCCGGTAACAATGCCAACGTCGACATCGGCAATGTCCTCAAATCGATGCACATCGTCATGATCTGCAAGCTCGTCGAACAACTCGCGCGTGGGCACATCGAGAAGCGCCCGGGTCCATTTACCTTCAACAGTCTTGCCGTTGATCGACTTAGGTGCCGTGAACACCTTGGAGGGGGCAAGCCGAAGAAACTCCCGACCCTTCACGGGATACATACCCAATCCCTCGGCCTTTTCGCGCCCACGACGCTTCTCGGCCAACAGGATGACCGCGCCTTGCAGCGTGCCTTCGAACCAGATTTCCTCAGGGTCAATTATGACGAGACGCCGGCATTCGTTACCGAGAAAAGTCCGCAGCGATTGCGCATGCGTGACGTGGATAATTTCGGCAGGAACGACCATCGCCAACCGCCCGCCCGGCCGCAGTAACGCCATTGAGGCTAGGATGAACGGCACCCATGCGTTCGTGTGCTTGGTGAAGGGCAGGTCGAGGTCGTTGAATATCCTTTCAGCGTAGTGCTGGAAGTTCTCGGGGAGGTACTGGTATCGAACAAAGGGCGGATTCCCGACCACTGCGTCCACCTTGGAAGGACCGTGATCGAGGTGCTCTACGGCCCACTGCAGGAAGTCCGTCGTGCGAACCTCGGCCTTCAGGCCCTGCTGGTTGGCTCGGGTCTTTGCCTTCCGCGCTTCGGCCTCGTCGAGCTCAAATCCGATCACTTTGGCGCTGCGAAGTTCAGAAATTTCGGCCATAGCCTGAAAGAACGCGCCGTCACCGCAACTAGGTTCCAGTACGCGCTCGGGCTCAATTTCAGCGACCCACTTCGCAATAAAACCGGCGAGGTCGAGCGGAGTGTAGTAGCCGCCCCGAAGTTTTTGGGCGGACTCGTTCTTTTTGAAGTTCATCGCGGGTCCCCGCCGTTCCCGGTTTGTACAGCAGGACACTCATGAGTCAAATTGACAGTTTTGCCAAGCTCTTTTTTGCCTAGACGCTGGAATTACATGCGGCGGTGTTGCTCAAGTCCCCGCCGAGTACGCCGCGATCGCCGCCATGTTCACGATGTCAGAATCCTTCGCGTTGAGCGGGACGATCTGCACCGGCTTGTTCATGCCGACGAGCAGCGGGCCGATCACGGTCGAGCCGCCGAGCTCCTGAAGCATCTTTGTCGAGATCGACGCCGAGTGAAAGGCGGGCATGACCAGCACGTTGGCCGCGCCCGAGAGGCGGCAGAACGGATATTGCCGGCGCATCAGCTTGAAATCGAGCGCGACGTCGGCCGCCATCTCGCCGTCATACTCGAAATCGACGCGCCGCTTGTCGAGGATTTTGACCGCCTCCTGGATGCGCTCCGAGCGCTCGCCGGCCGGGTGACCGAAGGTCGAATAGGCGAGCATGGCGACGCGCGGCTCATAACCCATGCGGCGCGCGAAGCCGGCGGCCTCCTCGGCGATGTCGGCGATCTGCTCGGCGTTCGGCATGTCGTGCACGGCGGTGTCGGCGACGATGACCGTGCGGCCGCGCGCCAAGACGATCGACGCGCCGATGACGCGGTGGCCGGGTTTTTCGTCGATGACGCGGCGCACATCGTCGAGCACCGTCGAATAGTTGCGCGTCACGCCCGTCACCATCGCGTCGGCGTCGCCCAGCGCCACCATGCAGGCGCCGAAATGGTTGCGGTCGTTGTTGATCAGGCGCTGGCAGTCGCGAAACAGGAAACCCTGCCGCTGCATGCGCTCGTAGAGATAGTCGGCATAAATCGTGTTGCGGCGCGACAGCCGCGCATTGATGATCTGGATGCCGGGCTTGTTCAGATCGACGCCGGCATTACGCGCATTCTCGTGGATGACCTCCTCGCGGCCGACAAGGATGGCGGTGCCGAGCCGCTGGTTCACATAGGAGACGGCGGCGCGCATCACCTGCTCCTCCTCGCCCTCGGCGAAGACGACGCGCTTCGGCTGGCGGCGCACGCGATCGTAGATGCGCTGCAGCGTGGACGCGATCGGGTCGCGGCGGGCCGACAGCGCCTGCGCGTATTTGTCGAAATCGACGATCGGCCGGCGGGCCACGCCCGAATCCATCGCCGCGCGCGCGACGGCGACGGGAATGGCGGAGATCAGGCGCGGGTCGAACGGCACCGGGATGATGTAGTTCGGCCCGAATTTCGGGCGGTTGCCCTGATAGGCGGCGGCGACATCATCCGGCACATCCTGGCGGGCGAGCGCGGCGAGTGCTTCCGCCGCCGCGACCTTCATCGCATCGTTGATCGTGGTGGCACGGACGTCGAGCGCGCCGCGGAAAATGTACGGGAAGCCGAGCACATTGTTGACCTGGTTCGGATAGTCGGACCGGCCCGTCGCCATGATCGCGTCGGTGCGGATCTCGGCGACCTCCTCCGGCGTGATCTCCGGGTCGGGATTGGCCATGGCGAAGATGATCGGGTTTTTCGCCATCGACTGGATCATCTTGGTGGAGAACGCGCCGCGCGCGGAGAGGCCGAACACGACGTCCGCGCCCTCCATCGCATCGGCCAGCGTGCGCGCCTCGGTGGGCGCGGCATGCGCCGACTTCCACTGGTTCATGCCTTCCTGGCGGCCCTGGTAGACGACGCCCTTGGTGTCGCAGAGCAGCACGTTCTCCGGCGCGAAGCCCATCGACTTGACGAGCTCGACGCAGGCGATGCCGGCCGCACCCGCGCCGTTGCAGACGAGCCGCGTCGACTTCATGTCGCGGCCGGTGATGTGCAGCGCGTTGATCAGGCCGGCGGCGGCGATGATCGCGGTGCCGTGCTGGTCGTCGTGGAAGACGGGGATGTCCATCAGCTCGCGCAGCCGCTGCTCGATGATGAAGCATTCAGGCGCCTTGATGTCCTCCAGATTGATGCCGCCGAAGGAGGGCCCGAGATATTTGACGCAGTTGATGAACTCGTCGGCGTCCTCGGTGTCGACCTCGAGATCGATGGAATCGACATCGGCGAAACGCTTGAACAGCACCGCCTTGCCTTCCATCACCGGCTTCGACGCCAGTGCGCCGAGATTGCCGAGACCCAGAATGGCCGTGCCGTTAGAGATGACGGCGACCATGTTGCCGCGCGTCGTGTAGTCGAAGGCTCTGGCAGGGTCCTCGGCGATGGCTTTGACGGGAACCGCGACGCCGGGCGAATAGGCCAGCGACAGGTCGCGCTGGGTGGCCATCGGCTTGGTCGGGTTGATCTCCAGCTTGCCCGGCCGGCCCATGGCGTGGAACTCCAGCGCCTCCTGCGGGCTGACGGAAGGTCCGGCATTCTCCGGTTTACGCGTGACGGCCATGATTTTCAGTCTTCCTCCCGAAGCGCTGCCTGTTCTTTTTGTGGAGCGATTGGGATTAAGGCTACACTTCCCGCCTGTAAACCGCCAAGCACCTGTCATGCATTTCATCGGTCCAGGGTAAAAGAGGGGTGGGCTAGCCCGTGTTCGTGTCGGAGAGCCTGGCGCTGGCGGCCGCGGTGTGCATCGCGCTGTCGGGCATGCTGATCAGCGAGCTGAAGGGCCGCGTCGACGTGATCCGGCTGGCGCGCTGGCAGATGTTGGCTTCGTTCGGCATGACGGGTGGGATAGCGCTTGCGCTCGGGAGCTGGCGCGGCATCGACGCCGGGCAGGCCGGGTTGCTGGCGCTGTCGGGCCTGTTCGGCATCATCATCGCCAGCACGACCTACTTCGCCGCGATCTACACGGCCGGCCCGCGCAACACGGCGCTGCTCTTCTCTCTGGCCTCGCCGTTCTCGCTGTTTCTGGGCTATGCCGCGCTCGGCGAGACGATCAGTCTGCAGCAGGCGATCGGCGTGGCGCTGGTGCTGGCCGGCATCGTGCTGGCGATCGGGGTGAGACGGCGCGATCCGGTCGCGCCGGTGGAGATTTCCGCCGCGGGTGTAGCTGACAGATTACCCCCACCCGAACGGCTGCGCCGTTCGACCTCCCCTCAAGGGGGAGGTGAAGCTGCCGCGCCCTTATCCCAAGCAGGTGGCGATGGCGGTCAATCATCCCCCTCCCCCTTGAGGGGAGGGTCGGCCGAGCGAAGCGGAGGCCGGGGTGGGGGTACGTCCCCAAACCAAATCTTCTGGCTAGGCATCGCGCTCGGCGTCATCACCGCCTTCGGCCAGGCGCTGGGCAGCCTGTTCGCGCGGCCGGTGATGGAGGCGGGCGTCGAGCCGTTCGCGGCGATGGCGGTGCGTTCCGGGGTCGCGGCGCTGTTCTTCCTGGCGCTGGCGCTGGTGCCGCTGCCCGCGCTACGCCAGCCCTACACCTTCCGGCGCGGGGATCTCGGCATCGCGGTCGCCTCCGCGTTCTTCGGCACGGCGTGCGGCATGGCGCTGTTGATGGCGGCACTGGCCACTGGCAGTATCGGCATCGTAACGACGCTATCGTCGATGACGCCGGTGATGATATTGCCGATGGTGTGGATCCGCTCGGGCGTAGCACCTCGGCGCGAGGCGTGGTTTGGCGCGGCACTCGCGGTGGCGGGGACCGCGGCGATCAGTTTGTGATGGCAATGAACGAAGAGACGGCTCATATCGCGGGCGATGACCCCCACCCCGATCCGCAAGAGCGGATCGACCCTCCCCTCAAGGGGGAGGGTAAGGCGGCCGCGCCGGTCGCTGCTCCCACGCCAATGATGGAGCAGTATATCGAGATCAAGGCGGCGAACCCGGACAGCCTCCTGTTCTATCGCATGGGCGATTTCTACGAGCTGTTCTTCGACGATGCGGAAGTGGCGAGCCGGGCGCTCGGCATCGTGCTCACCAAGCGCGGCAAGCACCAGGGCGCGGACATTCCGATGTGCGGCGTACCGGTGCATGCGGCGGACGATTATCTGCAGAAGCTGATCGGGCTCGGCCACCGCGTCGCGGTGTGCGAGCAGATCGAGGATCCGGCCGAGGCGAAGAAGCGCGGCTCGAAATCGGTGGTGAAGCGAGACGTGATCCGGCTGGTGACGCCGGGCACCATCACCGAGGACAGACTGCTCGCGCCGGCGGAATCGAATTTTCTGATGGCGCTCGGGCGTGTGAAGTCGGGCGCGGACGCGTCGTCTTATGCACTCGCCTGGATCGACATCTCGACCGGCGCCTTCAAGGTGGCGGAAACATCGCTCGACCGGCTGGCGGCGGACATCGCGCGCGTCGAGCCGAAAGAGCTGATCGTCGCCGACGCGGTGTTCCACGACGCGGCGCTGAAGGGCATTTTTGATTATATCGGCCGCGTCGCCAGCCCCCAGCCTTCGGTGCTGTTCGACTCGGCAAGTGCCGCGGGCCGCATCGCACGCTTCTACGACATCGCGACGCCGGACAGTTTTGGCGCGTTCGCCAGAGCCGAGCTGTCGGTGATCGCCGGCATCATCGCCTATGTCGAGAAGACGCAGAAGGCGGAGCGGCCGCCGCTGGGCAAGCCGGAGCACGAGCGCGCCGACGCCGCGATGTTCATCGACCCGGCGACGCGCGCCAATCTCGAACTGATGCGCGCGATGTCGGGCGGTCGCGACGGCTCGCTGTTCAAGGCGATCGACCGCACGGTGACGGGTGCCGGCGCGCGGCTGCTCGCCGAACGGCTGATGGCGCCGCTGGTGGACGCGGACGCGATCGGCGCGCGGCTGGACTCGGTGTCGTTCTTTCTTACCGAGAGCGAGATGCGCGACGGCCTGCGCGCGTCGCTGAAACAGGTGGCCGACATGCCGCGCGCGCTGACGCGGCTGGCGCTGCATCGCGGCGGCCCGCGCGATCTTGCTGCACTCGAGGCAGGCTTCGCGGCCTGCGCGGAGATCGAGGCGCTGCTTGGACGTGCCGCGCTGCCGGCGGAACTCAACGCAGCCCTCGATGCGGTCGCGGCGTATCCGAAAGAATTTCTCGCGAAGCTGGACCGCGCGCTGGCGGATGAACTGCCGCTGCTGAAACGCGACGGCGGTTTCGTGCGCGCCGGTTACGACGAGGAGCTCGACGAAATGCGGGCGCTGCGCGACCAGTCGCGCCGCGTCATCGCCGGCATGGAGCGCGACCTCGCCGAGGAAACCGGCATCCGCTCGCTGAAAATCCGGCACAACAATGTGCTCGGCTATTACATCGAGGTGACCGCCAACCATCAGGCGATCATGACCGGAACCGATGCGGCGAAGGCGAAGTTCATTCATCGCCAGACGATGGCCTCCGCGATGCGCTTCACCACGACGGAACTGGCCGAACTGGAGACGAAAATCGCCAACGCCGCCGACCGCGCGCTGGCCATCGAGCTTGGCGTGTTCGACGAGCTGGTGGCGGATGCGGTGGCGCTGGCAGCGTCGATCCGCAATGCGGCGGCGGCACTCAGCACGCTCGATGTGTCGGCGTCGCTCGCTGTGCTGGCGGAGGCGGAGAACTATTGCCGGCCGGTGGTGGATGAGAGCCTCGCCTTTGAGGTGACGGGCGGGCGGCATCCTGTCGTGGAGCAGGCACATCGGCGCACGGGCGGCGAGGCGTTCGTCGCGAACGATTGTAATCTCTCGCCGGAAGGTTTCGGCATTTCACGAGATACCCCCACCCCTAACCCCTCCCCTCAAGGGGGAGGGGGACTTGCTCTCGATGGCAGCGACACTACCCGAAAGGAAGATCGGTCGGCACGCGGCAGCCCCACCTCCCCCTTGAGGGGAGGTCGCGAAGCCGAAGGCGGAGCGGGTGGGGGTACTGGCGGATGGACGCCTCCGGGCGCCCCCGGCGCGATCTGGCTGCTGACCGGTCCGAACATGGGCGGCAAGTCGACGTTCCTCAGGCAGAACGCGCTCATCGCCATTCTGGCGCAAATGGGGTCGTTCGTGCCGGCGCGCTCAGCGCACATCGGTGCGGTCGACCGACTGTTCTCCCGCGTCGGCGCCTCCGACGATCTGGCGCGCGGCCGCTCGACTTTTATGGTCGAGATGGTGGAGACCGCCGCGATCCTGAACCAGGCGGGCGAACGCGCGCTGGTGATCCTCGACGAGATCGGCCGCGGCACCGCGACCTTCGACGGGCTGTCGATCGCCTGGGCGAGCGTCGAGCATCTGCACGAGGTGAACCGCTCCCGCGCGATCTTCGCCACGCATTTCCACGAGATGACGGCGCTCTCGACGAAGCTGGCGCGGCTGCACAACGTCACCATGCGCGTGAAGGAGTGGGAGGGCGACGTCGTCTTCCTGCACGAGGTGGGCAAGGGCGCCGCCGACCGCAGCTACGGCGTGCAGGTCGCGCGGCTGGCCGGCCTGCCGGCGGCGGTGGTGGAGCGCGCGAAAGACGTGCTGCACCAGCTCGAACAGGGCGAGCAATCCGGCCGCGCCGATCGGCTGGTGGACGACCTGCCGCTGTTCTCAGCCATGCTGAAACGCGAGCCGGCGAAGGGAGCGAAGGCGGACGACAGGCTGGCGGCGGCGCTGGCGGGAATCAACCCGGACGAGATGACGCCGAAGGAAGCGCTGGAGGCGTTGTATAGGTTAAAGGGGGTGTGAGACAAATAATCGGCGGATCGTCCAAGGCGAACGCTATTGCCAATCATGCGCTTTGACTGCAGCTACAAATGCCGCGACAGCCGGTGAAGACAGGCGGTCGGCAACCGAAACGAGGGACACCTCTCGAACGATCTCCGGTTCTACAATTGGCCTGTGGCATACGCCTGGCTGGCTGGCCGAGAATTCAGGAATGAAGCATACGCCCATGCCGGCTGCGACCATCGCCAGTATCCAGTCCTCGCGTTCGCTGCGATAGGCGCTGTGAATCTCAAAGCCCAAGTCTTTGCACAACGCATCAATGTAGTCGCCGTACTCGCAATTGATCCGCTCGAGATACGCTTCGCCGCGGACGTCTGCGACTTGCAGGGTGTTGCGCATCTCGAACGGATGGCCGGTTGAGAAGGCCAGGCCAAACCGTTCGCTGTACACGGACTCCGCCTTAAGTCTTTGGCCGAACGGTTCCGGCTGCGCCAGAAGCGCGATGTCGAGCTTGCCCTCAGAAAGCAATGTCGTCAGCCGGCTGGCCGGTCCCTCGATGACGGTAACTTCAATGCCAGGGTGGCGCTCCTTGAAGGCATTCAGGAAACCGACGAAGCGCATCGGCCCGATCGTACACATGACGCCCAGCGCCAACTTCCCGGCGTCCAACGACAAGAAGCTTCGAGCGGTCTTCTTGGCAATCTCGGAACGCTTCAGCACCTCATCCAGATGGCCGCGCATGAGCGATCCAAAATCGGTCAGGCGCACATGCCCCTTTTCGCGGTGGAACAGGTAACCGCCGAGCTCTGTCTCGAGCTTCTGAATGGCGCGGGTCAGCGCCGGCTGACCGACATGCACCAACTCGGCGGCGCGGTGAAAGTTCAACGTCTGGCTGGCCGCGAGGAAGTAGCGGATCTCATGCATTTCCATGGGCGAACCTCACCGATGTTCTGCCTGCATCAGCGCGATGAAAACTCGGCATTATCCGCCGTCGTCCACGTTACGTAAACTCCCTCTAATATTAGCCAGAACGTAAAACGCACGCCGCCAAAGGGCGCCAAACGCCGCTTTGGGGCAAGCCCGGAGGAGACCACGATGCCTGAGCTCAACCAGGAAAAACTCGACGCGTTTCTCGGAAAGATGGTTGGCGACCTCGGCGCGATCGCAACCGGCGCCGGCGTCGTGCTCGGTGACAGGTTGGGCCTCTTTGCAGCGATGCGCGAGGGCGGACCAATGACCGCCGGCGCGCTTGCGGCGCGCACCGGCACGCAGGAACGGCTCGTCAGGGAATGGCTTTCCGGCCAAGCGGCCGCCGGCTACGTCGACTATGACGAAGCGACCGACCGGTTCCACCTCAACCCCGAGCAGGAGCTGGTGTTTGCCGATGAAGAGAGCCCAGCCTTCATGGCCGGCGCCTTCGAAGTTCTGTCCTCGCTGTGGATCGACGAGGAGAAGGTGAGCAACGCGTTCCGTTCGAAAAAGGGGCTGGCCTGGCACGATCACAGCGCGTGCCTCTTTCGCGGCACCGAGCGCTTCTTCCGTCCGGGCTACAATGCCAATCTGATCTCGTCATGGCTTCCGGCGCTCGACGGCGTCGTCGAAAAACTCGAGCGCGGCGCCGAGGTCGCGGATGTCGGATGCGGCCATGGCGCCTCGACCATATTGATGGCGAAAGCCTTTCCGAACTCCGGCTTTGTCGGTTTCGATTACCATGCCCCGTCGATCGAGCGCGCCCGGAATGCGGCTGCAGAAGCGGGTGTCGCTGAAAATACGCGTTTCGAAGTTGCGGCGGCGAAGACCTATCCCGGGACATACGACCTCGTCGCATTCTTCGACTGTCTGCACGATATGGGTGATCCCCAGGGCGCCGCATCGCATGTCTACAAGTCGCTTGTGGCCGACGGCACCTGGATGATCGTCGAACCGTTCGCGCACGACCAGTTGTCCGCCAACCTGAACCCGGTCGGCCGTGTCTACTACGCCGCCTCAACCTTCGTCTGCACGCCTGCGTCAATTTCGCAGGAGGTCGGGCTCGGACTCGGCGCCCAAGCTGGAGAGGCACGGCTGCGCAAGGTCGTAAGCGCCGGAGGATTCACACGCTTCCGCCGCGCCGCAGAAACGCCGTTCAACATGGTGCTCGAAGCGCGCCGCTAAGCCAACGGAAACCGTCGCGACAATCAAACGAGGAGACAGACCATGACCGCATTCAACGTCGTTCGCTTTCGCACCAAGCCGGGCAAGGAGAAGGCTTTCATCGAGGCGCATGAGAAGGCCAGCCTTTCCGTACCGGGTTTTCACAAGGGCTCGTTGATCGATACGGGCAATCGCACGTTTTGCATGGTGGGCGAGTGGAAGGACATGGCCAGCCTGGCGGCGGCCCGGCCTGCCATGATCGCAATTCTCGACACCTTCCGCGACCTGCTCGAGGATCTCGGCAGCAATCTTGGTGTGACCGACCCGGTCTCCGGGACGGTGGTCGCCGAATTCAAGGATTAGGTCTCGGCGCAGGTGCTGCACATATTGAGGGACCGACACTGATGCTCGTCTACCACTCAAACGTGAGTGGACAACCGCGGTCGTCGACCGTCAGCTACACGCTCCATATGTCGGAGCTATCTCATGACCACCCGCCGTACCTTCCTCTCCGGTTTTCTCGCGCTGCCCGCGATCGTGCCTGTCGTGGCGCGCGGGCAAAACATGCCGGAGCTTGCGCTGACGCCGTCGTGCGGCGCGGAGACGGTCGCGCAGACCGAGGGACCATACTTCACGCCTGATACCCCTTTGAAGCGCGATTTTCGCGGCGACGTGGCGAGCGATGCGAACGGCGGCGGCACGCCGATCACCATCGCCGGTTATGTGCTAACGGCCGACTGCAAGCCTGTGCCGGGCGCGCTGATCGAGCTGTGGCATTGCGACGATGGCGGGGTCTACGACAATGACGGGTTCCGGCTGCGCGGACACCAGTTCAGCGACGGCGAGGGGCGCTGGTGGTTCGAGACGATCGTGCCCGGCGTGTACACCGGCCGGACACGGCACTTTCATGTGAAGGTGCAGCGGCCGGAGGGGCCGGTGCTGACCACGCAGCTCTATTTTCCCGGCGAGGCGGGCAACGATCGCGACCGCATCTTTGACGCCAGCCTGCTGCTCGACATCAAGACGGCACCCGACGGCGGCTACGGGCGGTATGATTTCGTGGTGGGGTAGGGCGTAGCACCCCCTCCGTCACCCCCACCCGGCGGGCTGCGCCCGCCGACTAGGGGCGGGACCCGCTGCCTCCGGCAGCTCCCGCCCGTTCGAAGCCTTTCGTCATGCCACCGGCATGACGAATTCGCCTGTGGCGAACCGGCTCCTCACCCCCTCAAGGGGGAGGTGGAAAGCCGCCGCGACTGTCCGCCGCGTGACGCACCCTTGCATGTGACCGCCGGCAGTGGTTTAGGGCGCGTTCCATTTTCGCGGGTGTCGCCTGAGGCGTAGCAGTCCGCATCACCCGGACTCCGTACGCATGATCCGCCTCGAATCCATCGGCAAGCAGAACGGCAAGCAGATTATCTTCATCGAAGCCTCGGCGACGATCCAGCGCGGCGAGAAGGTCGGCCTGGTTGGGCCGAACGGGGCCGGCAAGACGACGCTGTTCCGCATGATCACCGGCGAGGAGCTGCCGGACGAGGGGCAAGTGTCGGTCGATCGTGGGTCACGCATCGGCTATTTCAGCCAGGACGTCGGCGACATGGCGGGCAAGAGCGCCGTGGCGGAGGTGATGGACGGCGTCGGGCCGGTGAGCGCGCTGGCCGCCGAGATGGCCGCGCTGGAAGCCGCGATGGCTGACCCGGATCGCGCCGACGAGATGGACGACATCATCGCACGCTACGGCGAGGTGCAGCACAGTTTCGACGAGCTCGACGGGTATGCGCTGGACGGCCGCGCGCGCGAGGTGCTCGACGGTCTTGGCTTCAGCCAGGAGATGATGTCGGGCGACGTCGGCAAACTGTCGGGCGGCTGGAAGATGCGCGTCGCGCTGGCAAAAATCCTGTTGATGCGGCCGGACGCGATGCTGCTCGACGAACCGTCGAACCATCTCGACCTCGAAAGCCTGATCTGGCTGGAGACTTTCCTCAAGGGTTACGAGGGCGCGATCCTGATGACCTCGCACGACCGCGAGTTCATGAACCGCATCGTCGGCAAAATCGTCGAGATCGACGGCGGCGCGCTGACAACATACTCCGGCGATTACGAATTCTACCGGCAGCAGCGCGCATTGGCCGACGTGCAGCAGCAGGCGCAGTTCGAGCGGCAGCAGGCGATGCTGGCAAAGGAGATCGCCTTCATCGAACGCTTCAAGGCGCGCGCCAGCCACGCCGCGCAGGTGCAGAGCCGCGTCAAGAAACTCGACAAGATCGACAAGGTCGAGCCGCCGAAGCGCCAGCAGACGGTGCGTTTCGAGTTCCAGCCGGCGCCGCGCTCGGGCGAGGATGTCGCGACGCTGAAGAATGTGCGCAAGGCTTATGGCAGCCGCACCATCTATGACGGGCTCGACTTCCAGGTGCGTCGGCGCGAGCGCTGGTGCGTGATGGGCGTCAACGGCGCCGGCAAGTCGACGCTGCTGAAGCTGGTGGCGGGTGCGTCAGAACCGGACGGCGGCAGCGTCGCGCGGGGCCCGAGCGTCAAGATGGGTTACTTCGCGCAGCACGCGATGGAGGTGCTGGACGGGGACCGGACAGTGCTGGAATCGCTCGAGGATAGTTTCCCGCAGGCCGGCCAGGCGCCGCTGCGTGCTCTCGCAGGCTGTTTCGGGTTCTCAGGCGACGAGGTGGAGAAGAAGTGCCGCGTTCTCTCAGGCGGTGAGAAGGCGCGGCTGGTGATGGCAAAGATGCTGTTCGATCCGCCGAATTTTCTCGTGCTCGACGAGCCGACGAACCATCTCGATATCGCAACCAAGCAGATGCTGATCGAGGCGCTGTCGAAATATGAAGGCGCGATGCTGTTCGTCAGCCACGACCGGCACTTTCTTGCGGCGTTGTCCAACCGCGTGCTGGAGCTGACGCCTGACGGCATGCACGCCTATGGCGGCGGCTACACCGAATATGTCGCGAGCACAGGCCAGGAAGCCCCCGGCCTGCGCTCGTAGCCGCAGCGGAGCGTCAGCTAACGAGGTACCAGCTCCGCGATTTCGATCGAGCCGCCCGCAGCGAGCTGCGGACATGTCTTCGCGGCCTTGAGTGCCGCGTCGATGCTGTCCGCGGTGATGAAGCTCAGCCCGGCGACGGGATTGGCGCCGCCGCCTTCGCTGATCGAGCCGTCGGTATTGACGGTCTTCGTGATGTTGACCGGGTTGTTACTGCCTTCGAGTGCCGAGCCGAGCTGGTCCATCCAGGCACGCCAGGCGGCGATCGCATCGGCGTCCTTCGTCTTGTCTCGCGGCAGGCGGGGTCCGTGATAGGCGAAAAGATAAACAGTCATTGTCTTGCTCCTTTCTTCGTCGCGGCGAAGGCCGCTCCGATTTCGGTTCATTGTTTTTTGCTTCCATCCGTGACGACGGCCGCGACCGCCTCGATCTCGATCATCGCTTCGGGCGTGTAGAGCGCGTCGATCTCGACGATCGTGTCGGCGGGATAGGGCGGGGTGAAGAATTTCCGCCGCAGCTCGACCACCTCCTTGAAGTGGCTCATGTCCGTCAGGAAGATCGTGACCTTCGCGACATGAGCGAGGTTCGAGCCGCCTGCTTCGAGCGCGCGGCGCAAATTCGAAAACGCCTGCTCGCCCTGCGCGAGAAAGCCGCCGTCGACGATCTTGCCGTCATCGCCATATCCGGCCTGTCCGGAGATGTAGAGGACGTCGCCCAGGCGGATTCCCTGGGAGAGGAGGAAGGGCTCGTAGACGTCCGGAGTCGTGGAGACACGTTTCAGCATGATACTGTGGTCCTTTCTGAGGTCCGGTCCGATCAGCCGACGCGCGAGACTTTCGCGGCGAGCACTTTGTCGATGGCCGCACGCAGCGACGCCTCGGATTTGCTGAGGCCCTGCCGGACGCTCGCGACAAGCTCCTTCGGTGCATCTTCCGGTCGGCCGGTTTCGAACGGCGGCGCTGGCGAATATTCGTACCGGAGCTGCAGCGCCTCGGCCGTATCCCGACCGAAGACCTCGGAGACCACGGTGAGCGCAAAGTCGATGCCGGCGGTGACGCCGCCGCCGGTGATCACATTGCCGTCGCGGACGACGCGCTCGTGCTCGACGACCACACCGAACGACGGCAGCAGTTCGCGCCGCGCCCAGTGTGTCGTTGCGCGCTTGCCCTTGAGCAGTCCGGCGGCGCCGAGCACGAACGAGCCGGTGCAGACAGACGTCAGATACTTCGCGCCACCGGCGAGGCGGCGGATTTCGCGCATGTAGGCTTCGTTGGTGATTGCCGCGCTTGTTCCGGAGCCGCCCGGCACGCAGAGAACGTCGCAGCTCTCGACCTCGCTGAGATTGGTGAGGTTCGTGAAGGTGGGACCGCCGGCGGCTTCAACGTCTCGGCCGTCCACCGAGGCAATTGTGATGCGGGCGTCGGGGACGCCGCTGAAGACCTGATGTGGTCCCGTGAAATCGAGCTGCGTCATCCGGTCGAAGATGGGAAAGACGATGTGTGTGGTCGTGTGTGTCATGATCTGAACTCCTCGTTGATCGAAGGGGTTCAAGTATGCACACGAGCCTTGAGGCCGAAATGTCTAACTTCCCTCGTTTTCGGACAAGGGCAAAACCGAGATCAGTTCAGCGTGACGCCGGCGCCGCGCGCTGCGCGGCGAAGCGATTGCGGCGGCTGGCCGAACGCCCGCACGAATGCGCGGCGCATGCGCTCCGGATCGGTGAAGCCAAGCGCGAGACCGATCTGATCGATCGGATCGCTCGAACTTTCGACGCGCGCCCGCGCGGCTTCGACGCGGAGCCGCTCCACCGCCTTCGCCGGTGTCATGCCGGTCTCCGACGTGAAGGCGCGGGAGAAGTGGCGCGGGCTCATCGCGGCCTCATCGGCAAGCCGCTCGACCGTGAGCGGCTCGTCGAGATGTAAACGCATCCAGTCGAGCAGCTCCGCGAAGCGCCCGTCCTGGCGGTCGACCTCGATCAGCCCGGAGAATTGCGACTGCCCGCCCGGACGGCGATGGTAGACGACGAGCTTCTGCGCCGTGCGCCGCGCGACCGTTTCGCCGAGATCCTCGCCGATCAGCGCCAGCGCGAGGTCGATGCCGGCCGTGATGCCGGCGGAGGTCCAGACATTGCCGTCCTTGATGAAGATGCGCTCGGCATCGAGGTGAACCTTCGGGTGCCGCCGTGCGAAGTCGGCGCTGACTTCCCAATGCGTGGTCGCCTTGCGTCCCTCGAGCAGACCGGCAGCGGCGAGCAGATATGTGCCGTCGCAAACGCTCGCGACGCGCCGTGCACTGCGCGCGGCTTTCCTGATCCACGCGAGGGTCCTCGCCGATCCCGCCGCCGCGAGCGAGCCATTGCCGCCGACAGCAACGAGCGTGTCGAGTGGTCGGTTGGGCAAGGGCCCGGCCTGCAGGGCCACGCCGGACGAACTTTTTACCAGCCCCGGCTCCTCGGCGAACAATTTGATGCGGTAGGCGTCGGTCGCAAATCGCGTCGCAAGCTCGAAGGTGGAGATCGGCCCCGTCGCGTCGAGCAACTGGAACTCGGGATAGATCAGCACACCAATCTGCCGCGTCATCGCCGTGTCCTGAAACGAGGGAACTTAGTCATTTCGGCCAAGAGATATAGCGCACATAATCCAGGCGTCAAACAGAAAGGAGAAAGGCCATGAACGCGCACATGATTACCGCCGAGACCCATCCCGTGCTTCACACACTCATAGACGCAGTCGATCTTATGACCTCGCCGCAGCGTTGGAACCGCGGCCGCAGAGACCATGCCGATGTCGCACATCTCGACGATCATTTGCTGACCGATATCGGGTTGGCGAGCGAGGATATCGTCGACATCCGCGCTCGCCGGCCACTCGGCGTATCCCTTGCATCGACTTCGGGCGAATTGCGCTAGATCAGCCTGTGCCCGCCGTCGATATGCACCGTCTCGCCGGTCGTGAAGTCGCTCTCCATCAGATAGATGTAGGCCGGCGCGACGTCTTCAGCCTTGGCGACACGGCCGGACGGCAGGCGCGCAGCGAGTTCCTCGAAATAGCCGTGCTTCGCATCGCCGACGATCTCGTCGAACATCGGCGTGTCGACCCAGCCGGGCGATACGACATTGACGCGCGTCGGACCAAGTTCAAGCGCCAGCGCGCGGGCGAAGGCGTCGAAGGATTGGGCGACCGCGGCAACCACGGAACCGCCCGGCACCGGCGGCTTGTCCTTGTTGATGCCGGAGGTGAAGGTCATTGAGCCGCCGCGCTTCAACGCCTTCGATGCGTGCTTGGCGAGCGTCATCGAGCTGATCATCTTCTCGTCGATGAATCGGCGTGTCGCATCGATGTCGATTTCGCCGATCGCATCGTTCGGCGGCGGCGTGCCGGCGGTCGTGACGAAATGATCGATCGCGCCAGCTTCCTTGAAGGCGCGAGCAACGTCCGCCTCCTTCGTCATGTCGGCGGCGATGCCATGCACCTTGGCGTTCTTGCCGAGCGCCTTCTTCGCCGCGTTCAGTTTTTCCGATGAGCGGCCGACGATGAACACTTCCGCGCCGCGGTCGAGTGCTGCCTTCGCGACGCCGAGGCCGATGCCGCGGCTGCCGCCAAAGATAAGAACCTTCTTGCCGTCGAGAGACGTCATGACACTGCTCCGATAATGATGTGGTGGTGGGTGAGGGTGGGGTCCGTCAGCCGCAGGTGGCGGCGGCCGCTTCGAGATCGGCGATGACGATCTTCTTCATCTTGTACATGGCCTGCAGGACGCGTTCCGCCTTCTCGCGATCGGGGTCTGACAGCATCTTGAGCAGCGCGGTCGGCGTGACCTGCCAGTAGACGCCGAACTTGTCGGTCAGCCAGCCGCAGGGCTGTTCCTTGCCGCCATCGGCGATCAGCGCGTTCCAGTAATAGTCGGTCTCGGCCTGGTCCTCGGTCTCGACGAGGAAGGAGAAGGCTTCGCTGTACTTGGCACGCGAATTCGCGTTGAGCGCGACGACCGGCAGTTTAGCCAGCTCGAAGCGGACGACGGAGATTTCGAGGTCGGGGATGTTCGTGGTTTTCAGGACCTTCGAGTCCTTGAACACGGACATGTAAAATTCCATCGCCTCTTCAGCCTGGTTCTGGAACCAGAGGTGGGGGAAGATCTTTGGCATGGTTCTTATCCTTGATGATTGTTGACTTGAGCGAGGGATCGCTCTCTGGGGCTGCGGGAGGGCGGCGACTTACTGCCCGTCGGCGATCGGGATGACGGTTCCGTCCCAGTCGCGCTCGAAACCGAGGTCGTGCAGGCGGCGGTCGGAGAAGCGGTCCAGCGTGCGCATGGTCCAGCGGTGCTGGATGCCGGTGCCGAGCCGGGTGGCGAAGGCGGTCACGGCGGTGCGCAGGGCTTTGAACGCCTCCAGCGGAGCGCGCACGTGGGTGATTTCGACGGCGGTGGAGGCGTTCAGCGTTGCATGAAGGGTGTTCACAGCTCGTTCCTTTCAAGGGTTGCGCCGGCGTTTGCGGCGGGTTGGAATGGCGGTAATCTGGGCAATTCAGGGCTAGACGACAAACGAGTAATCGTGCAGGATTTGTGATCAACGCTCACAAATAGCCATGCCGCGAAAACTGCCGCCTCTGACCGCTCTTCCCGCCTTCGACGCCGCCGCTCGGCATCTGAGCTTCACCAATGCGGCCGCCGAGCTGAACCTGACGCACGGTGCAATCAGCCGGGCGATCCGCAACATCGAGGACAGGCTCGGCATCCAGCTCTTCGAGCGGGGAACGCGGTCGGTGAAGCTCACACCGGCAGGCGCCCTCTATGCCGCCGAGATCGGCGCCGCCCTTGACCGGATCGGCGCGGCGACGCTCGTCGCCACCGCGGCGCGCTCGGCGAATGTGCTGACGGTGAGCACGTCGGACGGGTTTGCCGGCCGCTGGCTCGTGCCCCGGCTCCACCGGTTCCACCGCGCCAACCGCAACATCGACGTGCGGCTCTCCACCTCCGGCGTATTCGCGGATTTCATCCGGGACGGAATCGACATCGCGATCCGTTATGGCGCCGGCGGGTATGAAGGCGTGGTGTCGGAGTTCCTGTCCGAGGAAGATGTCTCACCCGTCTGCAGCCCGGAATTGATGAATGGAGATCATCCGATCCGCACGCCGAGCGATCTGAAGCATCACACGCTGATCCACGACAATTTTCGCATCGATTGGGCAACGTGGCTCGAGCATGCGGGCGTCGAGGGCATCAATCCCAATGCTGGCGTGAAGTTCGATTCCGCCACCTACGCTGTCGAAGCGGCAGTGCATGGCGAGGGCGTGCTGCTCGGCCGGAGCGCGCTCGTCTCCGCCGACCTGGCCTCCGGCCGGCTGGTGCGGCCCTTCGACCTGGCGCTGAAGTCGCGGGCGAAATATTACGTCGTCTATCCCGAAGGCGCGCTGCGGCAGAAGAAGGTGAAAGCGTTCCGCGACTGGCTGTTTGCCGAAATGGCCGCGTGAGATTTGCGGCTCAGTGCCTCAGAATTCCTCGTAGGCGGTGATGATTGCTTCGATCTGGCTTGAATTCAGCCCGTCAACCTGAGCGGCCGTGAAGGCCTGCAACTGCTCACGGCTCAGCCCGTATATGGCTTGAGCCGACAGGCCCGAAATCGCACCCGTGCCAATCGATGCGATGTCCTCCAGCGAGAACGCGGCGAGGTCCGAGCCATTGAGCGCGGCGATCTGCTCGGCGGTCATCGCCGCGACTTGTGTCGGCGTCAGTGCTGCAATCTGTTCCGTGCTCATCGCGTCAATCTGCTGAACCGTCAGGCCCTTGATAGCCTTGGGGTCGAGGGCCGGAATCTGCTGCGCAGTCAGCGCCGTGATCTTATCCGTGCCAAACGTCGCGACCTGCAACGCATTCAGCGCGCCGAGCTGAAGACTGGAAAGCACGCCGATCTGCGCGGGCGTAAGCGCCCGTATCTGGTAATAGCTCAGCTTGACGATCTGCGCCGGCTTCAAGGCTTCGATCTGGCCTGATGTCAGGCTGGCGATGCTGGCGGCCGAAAGTCCAGGGATCGCCGCCGCATCGATCGCTGCGATCCTCGCTGCATCGAAGGATTGCAGGGCGGCGGGGTTCAGCGCCTCCAACTGCGTGGCGGTCAGCGCGGCGATCTGTGTGGTCGAGAGTGCGCCAAGCTGTTCTGCCGTCAGCGCCGCGATTTGCGTCTGGCCCAAGCCGCGAATGGCGTTGGTGCCGATTGCACCGACCTGCTCCGGCGATAGGGCAGCAATATCGTCATTCGTCAGAGCCGCGGTCTGCGTAGCGGTGAGCGCTGCGATCTGCGTTGTGCTCAGACCGCCGATCTGCGTCGCGCTCAGCGCGGTGATCTGCTCGGGCTTCAACGCCCCGACCTGCGCGGCGGTGAACGCCGAAATCTGCTCCGCGCTCAAGGCTGCGATGTGATCGGACGAGAGACCCGCGACGGCGGCCGCGTTGAGTGCTGCGATCTTCGCAGGCTCGAAGGTCTGCAAGGCCTCGACGCTGAGAGCTGCGACCTGGGTTGCGCCGAGCGCGCCGATCTGCGGGGTGGTCAGGCTGTCGATCTGATTGGAGTCGAGCGCGGCGATCTGGGCCGCGGTCAATCCGGGAATAGCAGCCGGCTTCAGCGCGGCGATCTGATCGAGGGAAAATGCCGTGACGACTTCGGTGCCGATAAGCGAAATCTGGGTCGCGGTCAGAGCGCCGATTTGCGCGTCTGTCAGGATTTGACGCTGGCCGGCCGACATGGCGCTGATCTGGCTGGGCCGCAACGCCGCGATCTGGGCTGGAGTCAAAGCCGCGACCTGCTCCAGGTCGAGCGCAGCGACGGTCTCATCCGGCAGGCCGGTGATCGACGCCGGTTTGATCGCGGCGATCTCGGATGGCGCGAACGTCTCGACCGCGCCAGCGCCCAGAGCTCCAATCTGCGTGGCGGTCAACGCCGCGATCTGCGTGGCCGAAAGGGCTTCGATCCGGTCGAGCGGCAGCGCGCTGATCTGCACGGCGCTCAACCCGGAGAGCGCCTTCGGATCGAGGGCGGCTATGTGGCTGGCCGGCAGCGAGGCAATCTCGTCAGCGCTAAGCACAGCAAGCTGAGTCGAGGTCAGCGCCGACACCCGATCGGTCGAAAGGGCGGCAATCTGCGTCGGCGTGAGCGCCGCCACCTGGCTCGGCTTCAGCGCGCCGATCTGGGCTTTCGTCAGTGCGCCGATCTGGTCGAGGCTAAGCGCGGCAATGCTCTCGGCCGTCAGGCCCATGATGGCAGTGATCCTGATCGCCGCGATATCCTCCGACGAAAACGTCACGATCTCATCCGGAGAAAGCGCTGCGAGTTGCATGGCAGTCAGCGCGGCAACCTGATTCGTGGTCAGCGCTTCAGCCTGCGTAGCGTTCAGGGCCGCGAATTGCGTGCCGGAGAGCGCCGTAACCGCCTTGGTGTCGAGCGCCGCGATCTGCTCCGCGGACAGGGCTTCCATGGCGGCTGTACTCACCGACGCGATTTGCGTCGACGACAGATATTTGATCTGCGTCGGCGTAAGCGCGGCGAATTGCTCGAGCGTCAACGCTGCGATCTGTGCAGGCTTCAGCGCAGCGATTTGCGTCGACGAAAGCGCGGCAACCTGCTCGGCGTTCATCGATGCAATGACCGCGGCTGACAGGCCGCCGATGGATGCCGGCTTGATCGCGGTGATGTCAGATGTCGAAAAGGCTTCGAACGCGGCTGGCGTCAGGCCAGCGAGTTGCGCAGCGCTCAGCGCTCCGATCTGCGTGGACGAAAGCGCATCGATCTGTGTCGTGCCCAAGGTGGCGATCTGCGCCGCTGTCAGGCCGCTTATGGCCTTGCTGCTGAGCGCCGCGATCTGCTCCGTCGACAGAGCGGCCAACTGGTCGGCACCAAAGGCGCTGATATGGGCATTGTTCAGCGCCCGCGTTTGCGTGATCGTGAGGGCGCCGATCTGATCGGGCGTCAGCCCGGCGATTTGCGCCGGCTTGAGCGCCGCGATCTGTCCGGTCGTGAGTGCCGATATCTGATCCGGTCCGAGGGAGACGATGCTGCCGGCAGAAAGTCCTGTGATCGCAGCCGGCTTGAGCGCGGCGATCTCTGCCGGCGTGAATGTCTCCAGCGCCGCGGTGCTGAGCGCCCCCACCTGCTTCGCGCTCAAGGCGGAGATTTGCGCCGGCGTGAGCGCGTCGGCCTGATCGACCGTGATGCCGGCGATCTGCGCCAGGGTGAGACCGGGAATGGCTTTCGTGCTGAGCGCTGAAATCTGGCTAGGCGCCAAAGTTGCAAGAGTTTCGACGCTGAGCGTGGCAAGCTGCGCCGAGGTCAGCGCGCCGATCTGTGCCGGCGTAAACTCGCTGAGCTGCGTGGTGGTGAATGCAGAGACCTGGCTTGGCTTCAGCGCAACGATCTGCGCGGACGTGAGCCCCGAAATCTGATCCAGGTTGAGGGCCGCGGTCTGCGCGGACGACAAGCCTGACAGCGCCGTCGGCTTGACCGCGGCAATATCCGAAGCCGAAAAGGTTTCGAGCGCTGCGGCGGAAAAAGCGGCCAGTTGTTTGGCGCTCAAACTCGCGATCTGGGACGGGGTCAGGGTATCGACCTGATCGGCGGTGAGAACGCCGACCTGTGCGACCGTCAGTCCAGCCACGGCCTTGATGCTGATGGCAGCAATTTGCTCCGGGGAGAAGGCCGCGATCTGATCGGTGCTCAGCGCGGCAATCTGCGCAGCCGTCAGGGCGCCGACCTGCGTGGGCGTCAGCGCAGCCAGTTGTGCCGGGGTTAAGGCTGCAGCCTGGGCGGGTTTCAGAACGATGATCTGGCCCGTCGTCAATCCGGATATCTGCTCGGCGCTGAGGGCCGCGATGCTCTCACTCGGCAGTGCCGCCAGCGAGGCGGGCTTGATCGCTGCGATCTCCGCAGCCGAGAACGTGCCGATATCCGCAGCGTCGAGTGTTGCGACGTGCACGGTGCTCAGTGCCGCGATTTGCGCCACGGACAGCGCGCCGATCTGAGACGAGCTCATGGCCTGGAATTGGCTCGCGCTCATGACCGCGATCTGGCTTGGCTTCAGCGCGGCGACCTGCTCCTCGCTCAGCAATGCGATCGCGTCCGCCGACAAGGCCCGAATGGCGCTCGGCGTGATGGCCGCGATGTCGGCGGGCGAGAAGGTCTCGATCAGCTCGGCGCCCATGGCCGCGACCTGGCTCGACGTCAGGCTGGCGACCTGCGATGAGGTCAGGGCTTCCGCCTGGTCGGTGCTCAGGCTTGCGATCTGGGTGCTGGCGAGCGCGGCCACCTGCGACGTCGCGAGATTGGAAATCCGGTCCGTCGCCAGGGCGTCGATCTGCTCCAGCGTCAGGCCTTTGATCGCCGAGGGTGCAATCGCTGACACCTGCTGGGTCGTGAGTGCAGCGACGCTGTCGGTCTGCAGGGCAGCGACCTGGCTCGAGGAGAGCGCCTTGATCTGCGTGGTGGAGAGTTCCGCCACATCCTCTTCTTCCCACGACGCGATGGTCGAGGGAGGCAGCGCTCGTATTTGGCTGGCGGTAAGCGAAGAGATGGTGGACAAGACAGCGCCCCTGCTGACGATCTGATTTGTCCGACGGCGCGTTGTTCACATACCGGCGGACAATGCACCGACACAGCCGTCAAAGTTTCCTTTGGCGGCGCGGTCTCACACTGAAGGCGTTAACTTGTGCGAAGCTGAACCAGGCTGCTCAGAAACGGGTCCGCGGTTCAGGCCGCAGATGCGAGCCGATCAATGCTCAGACCGCTTCTCCGCCGCGCGGTTGGCCGCATCGGCCGTCAGTTCGCAATGCTCGACATGCTTGGCCAGTGCATCCTTGGACAGGATCGCGCTGATCGTGCAGATGTCGCGGTTCTGGAATTTCGGCATCCGCTGCAGTTCCTGGAGCCGCGAGAGAAGTGCGCCACGCGTCATAATAGGTCTCCTTCGGGTCGGCGGCGAGCGCCGTTATGAATCTGCCGGAATCATTCGGGCGGCGGAATGTCCGCCGCCCGAGAACGATTGGTGCGTCAGGCCGCGCGAACTTCGACGGCGACCGGCACCTCGATGTCGATGTCCAGCGTCGAAACCTTTTCGCCGCGGTCCATCTTCACGTTCACCTTGTCGCGGTCGATCGTCACATGTTTGGCGATCACGGCGAGGATCTCTTCGCGCAGGATCGCGACCAGATCCGGTTTGCCGCCGACGATCGTTCGTTCGTGCGCCAGCAGGATCTGCAGGCGTTCGCGCGCTTTCGGCGCCGAATTCCCGCGGTTGAAGAAGTTGAGGATTTTCATGCGGCCCTCCGCGTGAACAATTTGCCGAAGATGCCCTGCTTTTCGCCAGGGATGGTGACCGGGAGCGTTTCGCCGGCCAGGCGGCGCGCGGCTTCGCCATAGGCGATTGCGGGCGCGCTGCGCGGGTCAGCGAGCGTAACGGGTGAGCCGAGGTTCGACGCGCGCAGCACGTCCATACTCTCGGGGATGATGCCGAGCAGCGGGATCGACAGGATCTCCAGCACGTCATCAACCTTGAGCATGTCGCCGCGGTCGGCGCGGGCCGCGTTGTAGCGGGTGAGAAGCAGGTGCTTCTCCATCCGCTCGCCGCGCTCGGCCTTGAGCGTCTTGGAGTCCAGGATGCCGATGATGCGGTCGGAATCGCGCACCGACGAGACTTCCGGATTGGTCACGACCACCGCGGCGTCGGCATGGCGCATAGCAAGCGTGGCGCCACGCTCGATGCCGGCCGGGCTGTCGCAGATGATCCAGTCGAAATAGCGCTGGAGCAGTTCCATCACCTGCTCGACACCTTCTTCGGTCAGCGCATCCTTGTCGCGGGTCTGCGATGCCGGCAGCAGGAAGAGCGTCTCGAGCCGCTTGTCGCGGATCAGCGCCTGCGGCAGCTTCGCATCGCCCTGGATGACGTTGACGATGTCGTAGACGACGCGGCGTTCCGCACCCATCACGAGGTCGAGATTGCGCAGGCCGACGTCGAAGTCGACGACAACCGTCTTTTCGCCGCGCTGCGCGAGCGCGGCGCCGAGGGCAGCGGTGGAGGTCGTCTTGCCGACTCCGCCTTTGCCAGATGTAACCACAATAGTTTTCGCCATTTCCCTTCTCCAGCCCAGTTCTATGTTTGTGTCAGGCTCAATTCAGCGTTTCGGCCATGATCGCGTCGCCTTCCAGCCAGAGCTGGACAGCCTGTCCGCGCAGCTTGCGGTCCATGTCGTCGGCGGTCTTGTAGAGACCGTCGATCGCCAGCAGCTCGGCCTCGAGCTTGCGGCAGAAGATGCGTGCCGAACCGTTGCCGACCGTCCCGGCCAGCGCGCGTCCGCGCAGCGTGCCGTAGACATGGATCGAGCCGCCCGCGATGACTTCCGCGCCTGAGGCGACCGAACCGAGAATGGTGACGTCCCCTTCGGGGAAGATGATGGACTGGCCGGAGCGCACCGGCTCCCGCACGATGATCGACGGAATGGGCCGGCCCGGCATCGGGTCCGGCGAAACCGCCAGCGTTCCAGGCTTTTCGGCGTTCGGCAGGGCGCTCTTCTCGCCCGTCTCGGCGGCCGGCGCTTCGAAATCGGGGCCGGGACGGCCGCCCTTCATGGCTGGCGGCATGCCGGGCCCGAGCAGCGACGGACGCGCGCCTTCGATGCCCATGATCCAGACATTGCGCTTGCCGAGTTCGGCGAGCAGCTCTTTCAGTTGCGCCTTGGTGATGTCGCAGTTTTCGAGGTCGAGGGCGACCGGGCGGCCGAGGAAGAAACCGGCGGAGCGGGAGGCGAGGTCATCCAGCCTGGCGAGCCAGTTTTCGACCGGCAATTCTGGGGCAAGAGTGAGGGCGAGGAAGGACCGGCCCTTGAGGCGAATGGCGCGCGTGTCTGTTAGCGGTTCGGTCATTTTTCTTAACGTTCCCTTGCCAGTTATGGGTATCGGGAACATGGTTAACCGGCGGTTAATATGAGGCCGCCAGCGATAGATTCTGTAAAGGATTTGATCGCCGGGCGAGGATGCCGCCTCGCCCGAAATGGAGCTGCTTTGGGCTGTTGCGCCATCCCGACTGCGGATATCATCGGACAATGAAACTCCGTCAGCGCATCGGCTTCTGCACTTCGGCGGACGGCACCCGCATCGCGGTTGCGTCGTGCGGCGAGGGGCAGGTGATTCTGCGTGCCGCCCACTGGCTGAGCCATGTCGACTACGATCTCGAAAGCCCGGTCTGGCGGCCTTGGCTGCAGGCGCTTTCGGCCCGCAACCGGTTCGTACGTTATGATCCGCGCGGCTGCGGCCTGTCCGACCGGCATGTCGCCGACCTGTCCATCAACGCCTGGAATGCCGATCTGGAAGCGGTGGCGGCGTCGATCGAGGAGCCGCGTTTCGTCCTTCTCGGCCTCTCGCAGGGCGGCGCGCTCGCGATAGTCTACGCGCTGATGCATCCCGAGCGCGTGTCGCATCTGGTGCTGCTCAACGCCTACGGTCAAGGCGGGCGTGCCCGAGCGAAGACGGAGGCGGAACGGCTCGAAGCCGAAACACTGGTCAATTTCATCCGCATCGGCTGGGGACGCGACAATCCGGCCTTCTGCCAGTTCTTCACCAACCTCTTCATCCCGGACGGGACGCCCGAACAGCATCGCTGGTGGGGCGATCTCGAGCGTGTGACGGCGAGCCCCGACGTCGCCGCGCAACTGCTTTGGCACATGCAGGGGTTCGACGTGCTCGACCTGGCGGCGAAGCTCCGCGTCCCGACATTGATCGCGCATAGCCGTGGAGACATGCGCGTGCCGTTCGATGAAGGTTGCAAGCTTGCGGCCGCGATCCCAGGCGCGCGTTTCATCACGCTTGAAAGCAAGAACCACGTGCTTCTGCCGGACGAGCCGGCATGGAGCGTGTTCCACGGCGAACTCGCCAGCTTCCTCGGCCAGGACCAGCCCAGCCAGCCGCGCGCCGCCCGCGACGCTGGCCTGACACCCGCCGAGGCTGCCATCCTCGACCTCGTCGCCGAGGGGCTCGACAACCGGGCCATCGCGGACCGCCTCGGCAAGAGCGTCAAGACAGTGCGCAACCAGCTCTCGGTGATCTTCAGCAAGCTTGGCGTGCACAGCCGCTCGCAGGCGATCGTCAAGACCTTGGCGCGCTGATCCGCGCATATCGCGGGCGACGGGGCATCAGTCCCATATCTTGCAAGATTATATCGCTCGCGCGGGACATCCGCCTCATGCGCCTCGTTACGGCTGATCCGATCCTCCAACGATGGAGCGGCACGACGCCCTCTGGCAAGGAGGAGAGTTTCACATGACACAAATCAACGAAACGACGCTCAACGAACTCGTGGGCCGCATCCTGGGCGATCTCGGCGGCGCCGTCAGCGTGCCGCTGGTGCGGATCGGCGATGCACTTGGCCTCTACGGCACGCTGAAGCGGCTTGGACCCGTCAAGGCCGAGGCGCTTGCCGAAGCTGCCGGCTGCGCGCCCCGCTATGTGCGCGAGTGGCTGTCGGCTCAGGTGGCCTCCGGTTATGTCCATCATGAGCAGGGGAAGTTCTCGCTGACACCCGAACAGGCGTTCATCTTCGCCGAGCCCGACAGCCCGGTGAATCTGATCGGCGCGTTCGACACCGCCGCCGCGATGGTCGAAAACCAGCCGAAGGTGCAGGCGGCGTTCAAGACCGGGCGCGGTGTCGCCTGGGGCGAGCAGGCCGGTTGCATGTTCTGCGCCGTGGCGCGGCTGTTCCGGCCTGGCTATGTGAACGCGCTGGTGCAGGATTGGCTGCCGGCGCTCGACGGCGTCGCCGACAGGCTGAAGACCGGCGCCAAGGTCGCCGATGTCGGCTGCGGCCACGGGCTGTCGACGATCCTGATGGCACAGGCGTTCCCGAAATCGCACTTCACCGGCATCGACTTCCACGAGGCTTCAGTCGCGGCTGCTACCGCTCACGCGCGAGCGCACGGCGTAACGAATGTGGATTTCGAGGTTGGCCGTGCGCAGGATTTTGCCGGGCGCGACTTCGATCTGATCACCTGCTTCGACTGCCTGCACGACATGGGCGACCCCAAGGGAGCAGCGGCACACATCCGCAAGGCCCTGAAAAAGGGTGGCACGTGGATGGTGGTCGAGCCGGTCGCCGGCGACGCACTGGAAGACAACATCAATCCGGTCGGACGGCTCTATTATTCGGCTTCGACGATGATCTGCGTTCCCACCTCGCTAGCGCAGGAAACCGGGCTGGCACTCGGCGCGCAAGCCGGAGAGAAGCGGCTGACCGAGGTGATCCTGTCGGGCGGCTTCACGCAGGTCCGCCGGGCGGCGCAGACGCCGCTCAACATGGTGCTCGAAGCGACCTGAGGTCAGATAGCGCCGTGCGCTGCATCGAGACCTGATCGTTGATGCGGACAGGCGCGGCACGAACGCCTCTCTCCCCCGAGTTGGAGAGAGGTGGATCGTCACGCTATCTCGCGCCGGCGGCGAAGCTGAGACCGCTCCCCGCATTCCAGCGCGAGATGACGCGCGCCGAGGCCGAAATTTTTGACCTGTCCGGAGGACTCTCATGGCTTTGCATATCCCGATTTCAACCACTGGCGCCGCTACGGCCCTTACCCTCGCGGATGGCGACGATGTGTTTATCGCGGACGGCGTCGTGTTGGCTTCAACGGGCCAGCGGGCGCTCGACGGCAGTGTCGGCGGCACCCACCACATCACCGTAGCCGGAACCGCTGCGTCTTTCGGCATAGGGATCGCGCTGGGCAACGACAGCGCTCTCCATTCCGCCAACACGTTGATCATCGAAGCCTCCGGCGACGTCAGATCCTTCATCACGTATGCCGTCACGATTTTCAGTTGGGGAACGACCTTCTCCAATAGCGGCTATGTATCCGGTCCTCTCGGTGGTCTTTTTCTCAGCGGGGATCATGCCGGTACCGTAACCACGGTGACCAACAGCGGCATCCTTCGTGGGGAGAACGGCTTCGGTGTGACGCGCTATGAACAGACCGAAACGATAAGGCTGGTGAATACCGGTACGATTTCAGGCACGAAAGCATACGGATTTGAGGGCGTTTCCACCAACCGTGATCTGATACAAAATTCTGGCCGAATGACCGGCGACATCGATCTGAGTGGTGGCAACGACATCTATGCCGGCGCATCCGGCAGGCTGACGGGGAAGGTCCTCGGGGGCGACGGAAACGACACGCTGACCGGCGGTATTGACGGAAACGAGTTTCGGGGCGGCGCAGGCGCAGACACGTTGATCGGCAGCGCCGGCAACGACGTGCCGAAGGGCGACTCAGGGAAAGACAGGCTCAATGGCGGAACCGGAAACGACAGGCTCTACGGCGGCGCTGATAAGGACATCTTCATTTTCAGCGCCGGCCTGACCAGCGCAAACCGGGACACCATCCACGACTTCAACCGGTTGGACGACACGATCCAACTGCAGAACGCGGTGTTCAAGAAAGTGGGCAATGCCGGGCCACTGGCGCCCGCCGCATTCGCCAAGAACGCGACCGGAACCGCAGGCGATTCCACCGACCGGATCATCTGCGAGACCGATACGGGTCGGCTGTTCTACGACCCCGATGGGACAGGGCCTATGACGGGCATCCATTTCGCCACGCTCTCCACCAGGCCGGTGATCAGCGCGGCGGATTTCGTAGTGATTTGAGCAATTTTCGTGCTCCTCCCGTTCGGCGCAGCTCGAAAATCCCTGTACTATTTTCGCGTATGTCACAAACGCCGTTTCTCACTCGTCTTCTGTATAGGTCCGGCTGAAACGGCCCGATCGATGACGGCCACGGGCCGTCCGATAAAGGAGACGATCATGAGCACACAGGCACTTTACATCCGCCACACCGCCAAGCCCGGCAAGCGGGACGAGGTCAGGCGCATCTGGGAAAAATACGCGCGGTCCTACACCGAGAGCACGAAAAGCCAGTTGGCGAGCTTCTATTGCTACGACAACAACGATCCCGATTCGATCGTCGTGTTCGGACTGCAGGACGAAGCGCACGCCGGCGATTTCCAGAAGCAGTCCTGGTACAAGGACTATCAGGCGGAGACGGCAGCCTTGCTCGCTGGTCCGTCGGAGCTACGCTTCGCGACGCCGCAGTTCGTGAAGGGTTTGTCAGACTGAGCCGCCTGGAGACGAACAAAAGAAAACGGCGCGGCCGATTGGCCGCGCCGTTTTTCGTTATCGTCAGGCTTAGATTGCCTGATAGGCTGCGATGACCGCGGCGACCTGCGCGTCGTTCATCACCTGGATCTGCGCGGTGGTGAAGGCCTGCACCTGATCGCCGCTCAGGCCGGAGATGTCGTCCGCCGACAGGCCGGCAATCGCGCCGGTGCTGATCGCGGCGATCTCGTCGGTTGCAAACGTCTCGAGGTCTTCCATTTCCATCGCATCGATCTGGCCCGAGGTCAGTGCCGCGACCTGCGTCGCGGTCAGCGCCTCGATCTGGTCGGAGCTCATCGCGCCGATCTGCGCGAAGGTCATGCCGGCGATCGCCTTGGTGCTGATCGCGGCCACCTGGTCCGTGGAAAGCACTTCGACCTGCTCGGTGGTCAGCGCCGCGGCCTGCGCGGCCGTTAGCGCGCCCACCTGAGCGGCGCTGAGCGCCTCGACCTGATCGGTGGTGAATGCCGCCACCTGCACGGTCGTCATCACGGCGATCTGGCCGGTGGTGAGCGCTTCGACCTGCTCGGTGGAGAGCGCAGCCACGGTGGCGGTCTGCATGCCGGCGATCGCCTTGCTGCTGATCGCGGCGATCTCATCGGCGCCAAACTCGGCGATGCCGTCCGCGCCGATCGCACCGATCTGCGCGGTGGTCATCACGGCGATCTGGCCGGCCGTCAGCGCGCCGACCTGGTCGGCGGTCATGGCGCCGATCTGGTCAGCCTTCAGGCCGACAACGGTCTTGGTGCTGATCGCGGCGACCTGATCGGTGGCGAGTTCACCAAGCTGATCGGTAGTCAGCGCGGCGACCTGCGTCGATGTCAGCGCTCCAACCTGTGCGGTTGACAGCGCACCGATCTGATCCGCCGTGAAGGCGGCCACCTGCGTGGTCTTCAGCGCGGCGATCTGCGCCGTCGTCAGCGCCTCGACCTGGCCGGTCGAAAGTGCTGCGATCGCGTCGGTCGTCAGGCCGGAGATGGCCTTGGTGCTGGTCGCGGCGATTTCGTCAGTCGAGAACTCGGCGATGCCGTCAGCGCTGATCGCGCCGATCTGCGTGGCGCTGAGCACCGCGACCTGCGCGGTCGTCAGCGCGCCGATCTGTTCGGTGGTCATGCCGCCGATCTGGGTTGCCGTCAGGCCGATCACGGCCTTGGTGCTGATCGCGCCGACCTGGTCGGTCGAGAGCTCAGCGATCTGGTCCGCCGTCAGCGCCCCGACCTGGGCCGAGGTCATCGCGCCAACCTGGTCGGTCGACAGCGCGCCGATCTGGTCCGCCGTGAAGGCCGCGACCTGCGTGGTCTTCAGGGCCGCCATCTGCACCGTCGTCAGGGCTTCGACCTGATCGGTCGAAAGAGCCGCGATGGCATCGGTGGTCAGGCCGGAGATGGCCTTGGTGCTGGTCGCGGCGATCTCGTCGGTCGAGAACTCGGCGATGCCGTCAGCGCTGATCGCCGCGATCTGCGTGGCGTTCAGCACGGCGATCTGACCGGCTGTCAACGCGCCGACCTGATCCGTGCTCATCGCACCGATCTGCGCCGCGGTGAGGCCGACCACAGCCTTGGTGCTGATCGCGCCGATCTGGTCGGTCGACAGATCACCGATCTGGTCGGTGGTGAGGGCTGCAACTTGCGCTGACGTCATTGCGCCGACCTGGGCCGTCGACAGCGCGCCGAGCTGGTCAGTGGTGAGCGCCGCCACCTGCGTGGTCTTCAGAACCGCAATCTGCGCGGTGGTCAGCGCTTCGACCTGATCGGTCGAAAGCGCGGCAACGGCATCCGTGGAGAGGCCGGAGATTGCCTTGGTGCTGAGCGCCGCGATCTCGTCGGTCGAAAATTCGGCGATGGCGTCAGCATCGAGGGCGCCGAGCTGCGTGGCGCTAAGCACCGCCGCTTGTGCCGCGGTCACCGCCGCGACCTGATCGGTGGTCATGCCGCCGATCTGCGTCGCCGTCAGGCCGATGATCGCCTTGGTGCTGATCGCGCCGATCTGATCGGTGGAGAGCTCGGCAACCTGGTCAACCGTCAGCGCCGCAACCTGCAATGAGGTCATCGCGCCGACCTGGTCGGTCGACAGTGCGCCGATCTGGTCGGCCGTGAAGGCGGCGATCTGCGCCGGCTTCAAGGCAGCGATCTGCGCCGTCGTCAACGCCTCGACCTGCTCCGTAGACAGGGCGGCAATCGCATCGGTCGTCAAGCCGGAAATCGCCTTGGTGCTGGTTGCGGCAATCTCGTCGGTCGAGAACTCGGCAATGCCGTCAGCACTGATGGCCGCGATCTGCGTGGCATTGAGCACGGCGATCTGTCCGGCGGTGAGCGCGCCGATCTGGTCGGTGCTCATCGCGGCAATCTGGTCGCCCTTCAGCCCGACGACAGCCTTGGTGCTGATCGCCGCGACCTGATCGGTGGTGAGCTCACCGATCTGATCGGTAGTGAGCGCGGCGACCTGCGGCGACATCAGCGCGCTGACCTGGTCGGTCGAGAGCGCGCCGATCTGATCGGTGGTGAGCGCGGCGATTTGCGTCGTCTTCATCGCCGCGATTTGCGGCTTGGTCAGCGCCTCGACCTGGTCGGTCGAGAGCGCCGCCACCGCATCGGTCGTCAGGCCGCCGATCGCCTTGGTGCTGATCGCGGCAATCGCATCGGTCGAGAACTCGGCAACGTCGTCGGCGCCGATCGCGCCGAGCTGGATGGCGCTCAGAACCGCGACCTGGCTGGTGGTGAGCGCGCCGACCTGGTCGGTGCTCAGCCCGCCGATCTGCGTCGCTGTCAAGCCGATGACGGCCTTGGTGCTGATCGCGGCGACCTGATCCGTCGACAGTTCAGCGAGCTGGTCGGCGGTCAAGGCGGCGACCTGCGGCGAGGTCAGCGCACTGACCTGATCGGTCGAGAGCGCTCCAATCTGGTCGGCAGTGAAGGCAGCGATCTGCGTCGGCTTCATTGCCGCGATCTGCAGCTTGGTCAGCGCTTCGACCTGTTCGGTCGAGAGTGCAGCCACCGCGTCATTGGTCAGGCCGGCAACGGACTTGACGTTGATTGCCGCGACGCCGTCAGCAGAGAATTCACCGATCGCGTCAGCCGTAAGGGCGGCGGTCTGCTTCGCGGACAGCGTTCCGATCTGCGCCGTCGTGAGCGCGCCAGCCTGGTCGGCGCTCAACCCGGCGATCTGAGCGGTGGTCAGGCCGACGACCGCCTTGGTGCTGATCGCGCCGACCTGGTCAGTCGAGAGTTCGGCGAATTGATCGGTGGTGAGGGCCCCGACCTGCGCCGAAGTCAGGGCGCTGACCTGGTCGGTGGAGAGCGCGCCGATCTGGTCCGCGGTCAGGACCGCGACCTGGGTTGTCTTCAGCGCGGCGATCTGCAGCTTGGTCAGGGCTTCGACCTGCTCGGTGGAGAGCGCGGCGACGACATCGTTGGTCAGGCCGGAGATGGCCTTGACGTTGATGGCGGCGACTTCGTCGGCCGTGAATTCGCCAATGCCGTCGGCGTCGATTTCAGCCAGTTGCTTGGAGGAGAGGACGCTGATCTGCGTCGATGTAAACCCGCCGACCTGCTCGGTGCTCATGGCGCCGATCTGCGCGGCGGTGAGGCCGACAATTGCGGCATTGCTCAACGCACCGACCTGGTCCGCTGAAAGCTCCCCGATCTGATCGGTCGTCAATGCGGCGACCTGCGCCGCCGTGAATGCGCTCATCTGGTCTGTAGAGAGCGCGCCGATCTGGTCAGCGGTCAGCGCTGCAACCTGTGTGGGCTTCAAAGCCGCTATCTGCGGCTTCGTCAGCGCTTCGACCTGCTCGGTGGACAGTGCCGCGATGGCATCGGTGGTGAGACCAGAAATCGCCTTCGAGTTGATCGCCGCGATCTCGCCCGTCGTGAATTCTGCAATGGCGTCCGCGTCGATGGAACCGAGCTGCGCCGCGCTCAGGCTGGAGATCTGGTCGGCCGTCAGCGCTTCGATCTGCTCAGTGGTCAGCGCGCCGATCTGGTCGACGGTAAAGGCCGCGACCTGCGCCTTGCCGAAAGCCTCGATCTTGGAAGCATCAACCGCTGCAAGCTGATCGGCGGTGAGGCCCTTGATCGCGGCCGCCGAAATCGCACCGAGCTGGTCATTGCTCATGCCTTCGACGTCTTCGGCGTCAAGGGCGGCGATCTGTGCGGCGCTCAGCACGTTGACCTGCTTGACGCTGAGCGCCTGGACGTCCTCCGTGGTCAGGGAGGTGATCGTCGCGGTCGACATTGTCCTGATCTGATTGACGGTAAGCGAAGAAACAATCGAGGTCATGTTCGGGCGCCTTTAGCGTTACACGGTTACCGATCTCGGGCATTCGCCACCGGCCGCGCGCCGAAGCTCCGGTGAGCTTCGTCATCGCAACCTCGGATGCGTCGAGCACCCGGTGGATGTCCTGCCGGACGGAAGGAAAATGCGTGGAACATGGCTCTCTTTCAGAGCCGGGCGCTGGAATCGCTTCATGCTGTCGGGGCAACGAGCCCCGCTTCCTGCGCGTCATATTGACTGTGAGCATCTCGCGGACGCGAGACGGATTTCTCCGGGAAACACCCCTACTCAACCCAGAGCCCCAACACGCCGGAGGTCGTGTTTCGGCAGATTCCCCTGAGGCGAGATTATTCTGGGACCTTCTAATTTTAACTTAACGGTTTGCCGTTCGTTTACTTTGGTGGACTCACCAAAGCGCGCCGCAACCGACGCTAGAACCTGCTGGAATCTTCGACCACTGGTCGTCTGCCGAGCTGGCCCATCGATCGGGCACGAAGAGGGGGATCTCATTAGCTGTGATCCAGCCGAGCTTTTCGCCGAACCAATAGGGAGGCAGTTCCCGGCCATGGACTGGATACCAATGCCGCGTGGAGGAAAGACTCGACAGGTAGAGTTTACGCGCTTCCTCTGGATCACGGGCGAGCTGCCTTGGAAAGCCTTCGGAGAAGAAGTTCTCGTCGACGACATAGCCGTCATCCGGGAATGTTGGCTGAGGCGCGCGCCACGGCAAGGAGCGCTGATCGAGACCGGCGATGTGACTCAGGTAGATCTGGTACATATCGTCGATCATATCGCGCGTATCTTTGTCGAGCTTCAGCTCACGGAGTACATACAGGCCATCCTCCCAGCGCGTGGCGATGAGCTGCGCCAGTTCAAAACCTTCGTCGAAGTCTGCAGGGTTGCGCGTGGTCAATATGCGACCGTTCTCGAAGTGCTCTCCGCCATTGCATTTCCAGAAGATGTCCTGAGCGGTGGCCGCGTCGCAGTCACCCTGCATGGCAATCCAGGCAAGTGGCGCGCCGCCGTGACCGTAGTTCCACGTGACCGCGACGCCGTGCCACTCATCCGGCCCGTGGGCCTGAAGCCAGGCCATCAGCGCCTCGTAGCGTGGTCTCGGCACCTGCACGGACCACTTTGTCTCGTCGAATACGCTCATAACGATCTCCTACACGGACAAACACAGTTGAGCCTGCCAAACAATGCGTTGACCGACAGGGTTAAGGAGTCGCGGTCGAAGCGATAGGATTTGCCGACAAATCGCGCTATAGAGCCCGCGCGAACGGAACCGCGCCAACCCGCTGAATGGCCAGAATCTCCCTCAAACTCGACGAAATCATCGATCCGAACGCGCTGTGCGGCGACCTCGCCGCGGTAGCCGAAAACGGCGACGCGAGCGGGCCGGACGCCAAGGCCGCGGTGCTGCAGATCGTCAAGGGTTACCTCGCGGAGGGTCGCAAGGCGGCCGAAAAGCTGCTGATGGACGATGGTGGCGGCACGGCCTGCGCGCAGCGGCTCTGCCATCTGATGGACGAGATCATCGGCGCGCTGTTCGATTTCACCATCACCCATGTCCACCCGCCAAAGGGCGGCGCCGGGCAGAAGATGGCGATCGTTGCCGTCGGGGGTTATGGCCGCGGCACGCTGGCGCCGGGCTCCGACATCGACCTTTTGTTCCTCCTGCCGGCCAAGCAGACGGCCTGGGTCGAGAAGAGCGTCGAATATCTGCTCTATATGCTGTGGGACGCCGGGCTGAAGGTCGGGCACGCGACGCGCACGCTGGACGAATGCATCAAGCACGCGAAATCCGACACGACGATTCGCACGACCATCCTCGAGGCGCGCTTCCTGTTCGGCGACGAGGCGCTGGCCAACACGCTGATCGCGCGTTTCGACCGCGAGGTGGTAAAGAGCACTGGCGCCGAATACGTGCAGGCGAAGTTGCAGGAGCGCGACGACCGCCATGCCAAGGGCGGCGAAAGCCGCTATGTGGTCGAGCCGAATGTGAAGGACGGCAAGGGTGGGTTGCGCGACCTGCACACGCTGTTCTGGATCGGCAAGTACTTTTACCGCGTGCGCACCGGCGAAGAACTGATCGCAAAAGGCGTCTTCACCGAAGACGAATACCGGCAGTTCCAGAAGGCGGAGGATTTCCTCTGGGCGGTGCGCTGCCATATGCACTTCCTGACCGGGAAGGCCGAGGAGCGGCTGCACTTCGACATTCAGCGCGATATCGCCGAGCGGCTTGGCTATACGAGCCATCCCGGCCTGTCGGCGGTCGAACGCTTCATGAAGCACTACTTCCTGATCGCCAAGGATGTCGGGGATCTCACCCGCATCTTCTGCGCCGCGCTCGAGCAAGAGCAGGCCAAGCAGGCGCCGGGCTTCAACCGCATCTTCCAGACCTTCTCGCGGCGCAAGCGAAAGCTTGCCGGAACCGCTGACTTCATCGTCGACAATGACCGCATCAACATCGCCGACGACAAAGTGTTCCAGCGCGACCCGGTCAATCTGCTGCGGCTGTTCTGGTTCGCCGATCGGCACGGGCTGGAGTACCACCCGGATGCGCTGAAATTGCTGACGCGTTCGCTGAAGCTGGTGGACCGGAAGCTGCGCCGCGACGCGGAGGCGAACCGGCTCTTCCTTGAAGTGCTCACCTCGGACCGCAACCCGGAACTCAATCTGCGCCGCATGAACGAGTCGGGCCTACTCGGCAAACTGATGCCCGATTTCGGCAAGATCGTCGCAATGATGCAGTTCTCGATGTACCACCATTATACGGTCGACGAGCATCTGATCCGCTGCGTTGGCGTGTTGTCCGAAATCGAGCGCGGCGGCGGCGAGAAATTGCACCCACTCTCCCACAAGCTGATGCCGAGCCTGAAGGCGCAGCGCGAGCTGCTCTACGTCGCAGTGCTGTTGCATGACATCGCCAAGGGGCGGCCGGAGGATCACTCCGAGGCCGGCGCGAAGATCGCGCGCCGTCTCTGCCCGCATATGGGCCTGTCACCGGCGGATACGGAAACGGTGGCGTGGCTCGTCGAACATCATCTCCTGATGTCGATGACGGCGCAGACGCGCGACCTGAACGACCGCAAGACGATCGCCGATTTCGCAGCGGTCGTGCAGTCGGTCGAGCGGCTGAAGCTGCTGCTGGTGCTGACGGTCTGCGACATACGCGGCGTCGGCCCGGGCGTGTGGAACGGCTGGAAGGGCCAGTTGCTGCGCACGCTCTATTACGAGACCGAACTGCAGCTCACCGGCGGGTTCTCGGAGCTGTCGCGCGCCGAGCGCACCGCCGCCGCGCGCGAGGAATTGCAGAACGCACTGGAAGGCTGGACCGAGCGGGAGCGCAAGCGTTACGGCAAGCTGCACTATGAGAATTACCTGCTGACCGTCGGTCTCGATGACCAGATTCGGCACGCGGAGTTCGTCCGCGAGGCGGATCAGGCAAAGAAGCGCTTCGCCACCATGGTGCGGGTGCACGACTTCGAGGCAGTGACGGAAATCACCGTGCTGGCGCAGGATCATCCGCGCCTGCTGTCGGTCATCGCCGGCGCCTGCGCGGCCGCAGGCGGCAACATTGTCGACGCGCAGATTTTCACGACGTCAGATGGACGTGCGCTGGACACGATCCTGATCAGCAGAGAATTCGATCGCGACGAGGACGAGCGGCGGCGCGCCGAGCGGGTCGGCAGGCTGATCGAGGAAGCGCTGTCCGGCAAGACATGGCTGCCGGAGATCATCGAGAAGCGGTCCAGGCCGAAGCGCGGCAAGACGTTTGTCATCGAGCCGCGCGCCGAGATACGCAATTCGCTGTCGAACCGTTTCTCGGTGATCGAGGTTACCGGCCTCGACCGGCCCGGCCTTCTGTCGGAAATCACCGGCACGCTTTCGGATTTGTCGCTGGACATCGCCTCCGCGCATATCACCACCTTTGGCGAGAAGGTGATCGACACTTTCTATGTCACCGACCTGACAGGTCAGAAGATCGAGAACCCGACGCGGCTGAAAGCCATTTCCGACCGACTGGTCGCGACGCTCGAAGGCCAGGCGCCGCAGCGCGAGCGCAAACGCGTGGCGGCCGAATAATCCCAGACGAATCCGGAAGCGTTGACCGAATGAGCCTTTTGAAAAAATTCGCGACGGTCGCGTCCGGCACGCTGGCAAGCCGCGTGCTTGGCTTCGCGCGCGAGGCGATGATGGCGGCCGCGCTCGGCGCGGGTCCGATCGCCGATGCCTTCTACGCGGCGTTCCGTTTCCCAAATCTGTTCCGGCGTCTTTTTGCCGAGGGTGCCTTCAACGCGGCCTTCGTGCCGCTCTTCGCCAAGGAGATCGAGGCAAACGGCGTCGATGGAGCGCGCAAGTTTTCCGAAGAGGTATTCGGCATCCTCTTCACGGTGCTGCTCGGCCTCACCATTCTGATGGAATTGACGATGCCGTTGCTGGTGCGCACCATCATAGCACCAGGCTTCACAAGCGACCCGCAAAAGTTCGACACGACGGTCGCCCTGTCGATCATTATGTTCCCCTATCTGATGTGCATGTCGCTGACAGCGATGATGAGCGGCATCCTCAACTCGCTGCACAAATATTTTATCGCGGCGATCGCGCCGGTGTTTTTGAACATCATCCTGATCGGCGTCTTGTTCTCGGCGCTCTACACTGGGCGCGACGCGGTTTCGACCGGCTACGACATGTCCTGGGGCGTGCTGGCCGCGGGGCTTGTGCAATTGCTCCTGGTAATGGTCGCGGTGCGCAAGGCGGGCATCCACATCCGCATCAAGCGGCCACGCATGACGCCGAACGTGAAGCGCTTGCTGCTGCTCGCGCTGCCGGCCGCCATCACCGGCGGCATCACCCAGATCAACCTTGTCATCGGCCAGATGATCGCCTCGGGAAAGCCTGGCGCGATTTCGGTGCTGCAATACGCCGACCGCGTCTATCAACTGCCGCTCGGCGTGGTCGGCATCGCCGTCGGTGTCGTTTTATTGCCCGAACTCGCGCGGGCGCTGAAGGCCGGCCACATGAAGGATGCAGCGAACCTGCAGAACCGTTCGGTCGAGTTCGCGCTGTTCCTGACGCTGCCGGCCGCCGCGGCGCTGCTCGTCATGTCGGAAGAGATCGTGCGGGTGCTCTATGAGCGCGGCGCCTT
>DATJTE010000060.1:0-6506 GCA_035503715.1 Rhizobiaceae bacterium
AAACGAAAACGGCGCCGCTTTTGCGACGCCGTTTCATCATGGTTAGCCGGGTCGGTTAACCCTGCAACAGTCCGGTATTCGTCGATCCGCCGGAACCCTGCGGATTCACATCGGTTTGCGGCTTATTACGCTGCGACATGAAGCGGTCGAACTCTTCCTGGTCCTTGGCCCGGCGAAGCTCGCGGGCATAGGTGTCGAACTCATTGAGCAGCTCGTCGAGCTTGCGGCGCTCCTCATGGAGACGCTCGAGTTCCTTTTCGCGCCAGTCGTCGAAGGCTACGTTGCCGGTATGGCCGCGATGGCCATGACCCCAGCGATGCGCCTTGTCGGCGGTACGGCGGCAGCCGGCAAAGAGGCCGTCCGTCGTGCGGTTGACGTCGCGCTTGAAGCCGTCAAGCCGGTCGCCCCAGATGATGTAGGCGAGCATGGCGAGGCCAAGCGGCCAGAACACCATGAAGCCGATCACCATCAACGCGATGGTCGCCGGCGTCCAAGCCGGACGGATCAGTGCAGTCGTGTTCATTTTAGGTCCCGTTCCTTCCGTTAGGAGCAGCCAGTCCGGCTGCATGAAATCGAAATGGGAGATGGAATCGGGCGATTCAAGATCAACGATTGTAAAGATATGTAAATCGCGGGAAGCGCGCGGAGCTGGGCTCGAGTTTGCGGCTCAGCTCGGCTTACGCCGCAACTGGCCGAGGAGGAGCACAACGAGGCCGGCAACAAGGCCCCAAAATGCCGAGCCGACGCCGAAAAGCGTCAGCCCGGAGGCGGTGACGGCAAATGTCGTGACAGCGGCGATGCGCTCGCTCTCCTCGTTCAGCGCGATCGCCAGCGCATTGGTGAGCGGGGCGAGGAGGCCTAGTCCTGCGACGAGGACGATCAGCGTCTGCGGCAGCGCCGAAAATATCGCCACCAGCGACCCGCCGAACATCGCGATGACGATGTAGCAGAGCGCGTAGAACGGGCCGACCTTCCAGCGTTCGACCGGATCAGGATGTGTGTCCGGTCCGGTGCAGATGGCCGCCGAAATAGCGGCAAGATTGGTGGTCGAGGCGCCGAAAGGTGCGCTAAGCAACGAGAAGAGACCGGTGACTGCGATAATCGGTCCGGCCGGCGGCTCGTAGCCGGCGGCGCGCAGCACGGCGAGGCCGGAGAGGTTCTGAGAGGCCATGGTGACGAGGTAGAGCGGCAGCGCCAGGCCGATCAGCGCGGTGGCCGAAAAGCTGGGCTCGATCAAGGTTAGCGTCGACAGTTCTGGCGCTGGAAGGCTGGCGATACGGCCCGTCAGATAGGCAAGTGCGCCCCCGCCCAGCAGCACTGCGAGAACCGACAGCGCCGGATTGTAGAGCCGGATAACGAAAAACGCCGCGACCAGCGGCAGGATCAGCCAGGGGTCGATCGGAATGGTCTTTGCGGCGTTGATCACGAAGATCACGACGACGCCGGCGAGCATGCCCGACGCCACCGATGTCGGGATTTTCGAGATGAGCTGCGTCAGCGGCTTGAACAGGCCGGTCGCGACAAGCAGAACCGCGGTGACGATGAAGGCACCGACGGCTTCCGGCATGGTGAAACCGGCTGATGCCGCGATCAAGGCCGCGCCGGGCGTCGACCAGGCGGTGATGATCGGCATTTTGTAGCGCCAGGACAGCCACAGGCATTCCGCGGCCTGGGCAAGGCAGATCGCGGTGACCCAGCTCGCCTTCTCGGCAGGCGTGGCGCCGACCGCATCCGCCGCCGCGAGCACGATGGCGATGGTGCCGCCGAAGCCGACAACGGCCGCGACAAAAGCCGATGCTGGGATGGATGCGCGCATTTGTCCGAAACTCAGCCGGCTCGCGAGATGATGGACTCGACGGCGCGGACGAGGAGCTCAAGGTCCTCAGGCCGCGACAGCCGGTGGTCGCCGCCCGGCACCAGCGACATGGTGACGTCGTCCGACGGCAGGAAACTCGCAAGCTTCAGCGCGTGGCTGTGCGGCACATCGGGGTCGGCAAGGCCCTGGATGATGTGAACGGGCGAATGCGTATCGATCGGCCCGGCCATCACGCGGTTTTTGGTGCCATCCTCGAACAGCGCGCGGGTGTAGATGTTCGGCTCGGGCGAATATTCCGACGGCACCTCGAAATAGCCCTTCGCGGCAAGATCGGCCTTTTGCTGCCTGGAAAGCTTCGGCTCCATCAATTCGGTGGTGAAGTCGGGCGCGGGCGCGATCAGCACCAGGCCGGCCACCCGCTTCCCCTCACCGGCTTTGGCCAGCTCCTGCACCATGCGCAGCGCCACCCACGCGCCCATGGAAGAGCCGACGAATATGGCGCGCTCCGGCCCGAAGGCGCGGAACACGGCGAGGCTCTCATTCAGCCATCGGGAGATCGTCCCGTCGCGAAACGCGCCGCCCGACTCGCCGTGACCCGAGTAATCGTGCCGCAAAAACGAGCGGTCATTGTCGGCCGCCCATTGCGCGAGCGTCTCGGCCTTGGTGCCGATCATGTCCGACTTGAAGCCGCCAAGCCAAACGACGCCCGGCGACCGCCCCGCCTGCCGGCGATAGGCGATCCGCGTTCCGTCGACGTCCAGGAATTCCGTTTCACTCACGCGCATGGTCCTTCGGGCGAGCCTTGTTGCATGCCGGCAACCCTGTCGGAAGACCTTCAGCGCCGGCGACAATCGGGCCAGCGCCTATGTCGATTTCCGCCGCGCGCTGTGCTATTGACTTGGGTCTGGCCGCATCACATATCGCGCGGCTCGCAACCCTAACGTCAACGGCTCGAGGAGACGACGACCATTCGCAGACCATTCAAGGCGGCCGCACCAACCAAGGACGGCCCGCGCGCCAACCGCGACATCCGGGTCCCCCGGGTTCAACTTATCGACGCAGACGGACAGAACCGCGGCAACGTTTCGATCAACGATGCGCTGCAGCTGGCAGAGGAAGCCGGACTCGACCTGGTCGAGATTTCGCCCAATGCCGAACCGCCTGTGTGCAAGATTCTCGATCTCGGCAAGCTGAAATACGCCACGCAGAAGAAGCAGGCCGAAGCCCGCAAGCATCAAAAGATCATTGAAATCAAAGAGATCAAGATGCGCCCCAACATCGACACGCACGACTACGACGTGAAGATGAAGGCGGTCCGACGCTTCTTCGAGGAAGGCGACAAGGTCAAGCTGACGCTGCGCTTCCGCGGCCGCGAAATGGCGCATATGGAACTCGGCATGCAGCTCCTGAACAAGGTCCGCGAGGAAGTCGCGCCGATCGCCAAGGTCGAGGCGGAGCCGAAACTCGAAGGCCGCCAGATGATGATGGTGCTGGCGCCGCGCTGAGCCGGCCATCTCTTTCACCTGAATGTGCAGAGCGCGCGGCCCAAGCTGCGCGCTCTTTCGTTGCGCGGCTCGCACGGCGATCCTATCTTTGGCGCCATGGATCCAAAGAAAGCACTGCAATCTGTCGTAACCGTGCACGCCTCGGTGCCGGAGGATGGCTTCACGGCTTCTGCTCTGGGCACGGAGCGCGCCGGCAGCGGCGTGGTCATCCGCGAAGGCGGGCTGGTGCTCACCATCGGCTACCTGATCACCGAGGCCGAGACCGTGATGCTGACGACACCGGGCAATCGCGTCGTGCCGGGTCATGCGCTTGCCTATGACCAGACGACCGGTTTCGGGCTGGTCCAGGCGCTTGGACGCCTGGATATGCCGGCACTCAGCCTGGGCGATTCCGGCAAGGCAAAGCGCGGCGATCCGGTCGTTTTCGCCGGCGGCATGGGCCAGTCGGTGAACGCCAAAGTCGTCGCGAAGCAGGAATTTGCCGGCTATTGGGAGTATCTCCTCGACGAAGCGATCTTCACGGCGCCGGCGCATCCGTCCTGGGGCGGAGCGGGTCTGATCGCCGAGGACGGCACTCTGCTCGGCATCGGATCGCTGCGCCTCCAGATGTCGGGCCGCGACGGGCCTCAGGACATCAACATGGCCGTGCCGATCAACCTTCTGCCGCCGATCCTCGACGATCTGCTGAAGCTCGGGCGGGTGAACAAGCCGCCGCGCCCCTGGCTTGGAGTCTTCGCCGCCGACCATAATGGCAAGGTCGTCACGATCAATATCGACCCGCGCGGCCCGGCCGCCGCCGCCGGCATGCAGCAGGGCGACGTCATTGCCGACGTGCGCAATCTGCATGTCGAAAGCCTCGCCGACTTCTATCGAAAGGTCTGGGCAAGCGGCGAAGCCGGAACCGACATTCCGATCCGCATCGTCCGCGACGGCCGCGAAATGTGGTTGCGCGTGAAATCGGCCGACCGCGGCGACTTCCTGAAAAAGCCGTTGCTGCAATAGGAGGAGCGGCGGGCCGCCGCAGCCCTCAACGCCTTGACTCTCAGCCATCTCGCTGCAATAAGCGCGCCGTTCAGAACCGCCCGGCAGGGCATGCCGTGGCGGTTTCATTTGCTTTTCGGGCTTTGGTCGGCCTGAAAACACAACAAAAACAAGAGGTCCGCGTGCCTGGCACGCAATTGCCTCAGGAAACGGAGTAGCAAAATGCCCAAGATGAAGACCAAGTCTTCTGCCAAGAAGCGATTCAAGATCACCGGCACCGGCAAGGTGCTCGCGCAGGCCTCCGGCAAGCGTCACGGCATGATCAAGCGCACCAACAAGTTCATTCGCGATGCCCGCGGCACGATGGTTCTGGCTGAACCGGACGGCAAGAAGGTCATCAAGAATTACCTGCCGAACGGCCTGTAGAGCCCGGCTGGATCGCGTTTAAGGAGATCATGACATGGCACGCGTAAAGAGAGGCGTTACCGCCCACGCCAAGCACAAGAAGGTCCTGAAAGCCGCCAAGGGTTTCTACGGCCGCCGCAAGAACACCATCCGCATCGCCAAGCAGGCGGTGGAGAAGTCGAAGCAGTACGCCTATCGCGACCGCAAGAACCGCAAGCGCACGTTCCGCGCCCTGTGGGTCCAGCGCATCAACGCCGCGGTGCGTGAGCACGGCCTGACCTATGCCCGCTTCGTCGACGGCCTGAACAAGGCCGGCATCACCATCGACCGCAAGGTCCTGTCCGACATGGCGATCCACGAGCCGGCGGCGTTCGCCGCGATCGTGGCGCAGGCCAAGACCGCGCTCGAATATCTGAAAGACACGACGCCGGGTGCTTTTGAGCGCGCTGTAGCTTAAGCCAGCGCTTCCCAAGCATTCGACAATCTGATTTGGGAAACCCGCGCTGGCAGGGCTGGCGCGGGTTTTTCCGTATGAGGGTCACGAGAAACCGATGAGCGATATCGAAACACTCGAGAAATCCCTGATGGCCGACATTGCCTCGGCTGCCGATGAGCAGGCGATCGAGGCAGTGCGCGTCGCAGCGCTCGGCAAGAAAGGCTCCGTCTCGGAACTGCTGAAGTCGCTGGGCGCGATGACGCCCGAGCAGCGGCAGACGGCGGGTCCCGCGATCAACGGGCTGAAGAACAAGGTCACCGAGGCGCTCAGCACGCGCAAAGGCGAATTGCGCGACGTCGCGATCACCGCGCGGCTCGCCACCGAGAAGGTCGACGTGACCTTGCCGGTGCGCAATTCACCCGCCGAGCGCGGCCGCATCCATCCGATCAGCCAGGTGATCGACGAGATCGCCGCCATCTTCGGAGATCTCGGTTTCGCCATTGCCGAAGGTCCGGATATCGAGACCGACTATTACAACTTCACGGCGCTGAACTTCCCGGAAGGCCATCCGGCGCGCGAGATGCACGACACCTTCTTCCTGCAGGCCGACGGCGCCAACCAGCCGCGCCTGCTGCGCACGCACACCTCGCCGGTGCAGATCCGCACCATGGAGGCACAGAAGCCGCCGATCCGCATCGTCATTCCGGGCAAGACATACCGGATGGATTCGGACGCGACGCACACGCCGATGTTCCATCAGCTCGAGGGGCTGGTGATCGACAAGTCGGCCAATGTCGCGAACATGAAGTGGGTGCTCAGCGAGTTCTGCAAGGCCTACTTCGAAGTGCCGTCGGTGAAGATGCGCTTCCGGCCGAGCTACTTCCCGTTCACCGAGCCGAGCCTCGAGGTCGACATCCAGTGCGACCGCTCGCGGCCGGGCGAAGTGCGCTTCGGCGAAGGCAGCGACTGGATGGAGATTCTCGGCTGCGGCATGGTGCATCCGAACGTGCTGCGCCATGGCGGGCTCGATCCCGACGAGTATCAGGGCTTTGCCTGGGGCATGGGCATCGATCGCATCGCCATGCTGAAATACGGCATGCCCGACCTGCGTGCCTTCTTCGACGCTGATGTCCGCTGGCTCCAGCATTACGGCTTCCGCCCGCTCGACATGCCGACGCTGTTCGGTGGCCTGAGCGCATGATCGACGCCGGCGACCGATATGCCGGTGCGGTGACGTTTGCCTTCGGCGACAGCCCGGAGCTCGCCAATGAGCTGCTGGCGCTGGTGCTGTCGGGCGCAAAGACCGCGACCTGCGGTGCGCTGCGTGACTACGGCGGCGACGAGCCGGTGCCCGAAGTCGGTC
>DATJTE010000061.1:0-23875 GCA_035503715.1 Rhizobiaceae bacterium
CATCGGCCGCGCCTTCCTCGAGGAGCAGCCGGACGACGCGGTGCCGCGCTTCCAGTATGAAGATCACATCGATGCGCTGGTGAAGCAGCGCATCTGGCCTGATTCCACCCGCGCCATCTCCGAACTTCGGCTCACCATCGAATATGAGTCCGCATCCGCCTGGGGCCGCATGTTCTCGTCGGGCCGACTGTCGGTCGATATTGTCGACTATCCCGGTGAGTGGCTGCTCGACCTGCCGTTGCTCGGCAAGACCTACCGCGAATTTTCGCGCGAGGCGTTCGAGCTGGCCGACCTCCCGGTCCGCCATGACCTCTCGGAGGAATGGCGCGCGCTGGCCGCGACCATCGACCCGCTGGCCGACGCTGACGAGATGGTGGCGCGAAAATTGTTCGAAACGTTCGCCGCCTATCTCAAGGCGTGCAAGAACGACACGCGCGCGCTCTCCACTTTGCCGCCCGGACGCTTCCTGATGCCGGGCGACCTCGACGGCTCCCCGGCGCTCACCTTCGCGCCGCTGCCAACCCTCGCCGACAAGGCGAAGTCGGGCACGCTGCAGGCGATGATGGAGCGGCGCTACGAGGCCTACAAGACCCATGTGATCAAGCCATTCTTCCGCGAGCATATCACGCGGCTCGACCGGCAGATCGTGCTGATCGACGCAATGCAGGCGCTGAACGCCGGTCCGGCGGCGATGGCCGATCTCGAACGGGCGCTCACGGAAATCCTCGGCTGCTTCCGGCAGGGACGCGGCAGTTTCTGGACCGACCTCTTCTCGCGCCGCATCGACCGCATCCTTGTCGCTGCAACGAAGGCCGACCACATCCATCACGAGAGCCACGACCGGCTGCAGGCGATCGTGCGGCGGCTCGCCGACCGCGCGGTGGCGCGCGCCAACCTCACCGGCGCAACCGTCGACGTGCTGGCGCTTGCGGCCGTGCGCGCGACGCGCGAGGGAACGGTAAAGCAAGGACGCGACACGCTGCCGGTCATCATGGGCACGCCGCTGAAAGGCGAGACGATCGGCACCGAGACCTTCGACGGCGAGACCGAGACGGCGATCTTCCCGGGCGACCTGCCGGACGACGCCAGTGCGGTTTTCAGCGCCACGGAAGACGCCAAGGGAGCTGTGCTTGAGCCGGCTATCCGCTTCGTGCGCTTCCGGCCGCCGAAGCTGGAAAAAACGGCCGAAGGCGTGACGCTTTCGCTGCCGCACATTCGCCTCGACCGCGCGCTGCAGTTCCTGATCGGAGATCAACTGGCATGAGCGAGCGCAGACCGGCCGCGTTCAGGATCGAGCCTGAAGACGAACCGAAACCGGCGCGCCAGGTGCCAACGACGCGCAAGCCGCGCGCCGTGTCGAAGAGCGCCGTCGCGATTCCGGACGAGATCGACGTGTTCGACGAGCCTGATATCGCGCTGGCCGAACCGCCGCCGGCGACCGCGCCGCGCAAGCGCTCGAAGCTATTGGGGATATTCCTCTCCGCCACCGGCATCCTGATTTCGCTCGCGATCGGGCTGTGGATCGACGGGCTGATCCGCGAACTCTTCTCGCGTGTCGAGTGGCTGGGCTGGGCGGCGGCCGGGTTGGCGGGAATCGCGGCGCTCACCCTTCTCATCATCCTCGTGCGCGAAATGCTGGCGCTCTCCCGGCTTGCCTCGGTGGAAAAGATGCGCGAGCGGGCGCTCGACGCGATTGCGCGTGACGATCCGAAGGCCGGCCGCGCGGTAGTCGATGAACTCTCCGCCTTCGTCGCGGCAAAACCTGAGACGGCCGCAGGCCGCCGCGCGCTGGCCGAGCTCAAGGACGACATCATCGACGGCGCCAATCTGGTGCGGCTGGCGGAGGCCGAGATCCTTGGCCCCCTCGACGCGCGCGCCAAGATCATGATCCTCGATGCGGCCAAGCGCGTCTCGCTGGTGACGGCGGTCAGCCCGCGCGCGCTGGTCGACATCCTCTATGTCACGTTCGAATCCGGCCGGCTGATCAGGCGGCTTGCCGAACTTTACGGCGGCCGTCCGGGGACGCTGGGTTTCTTCCGCCTAGCACGCGACGTGCTCGCCCATCTGGCGGTGACCGGCACGATCGCTGCGGGCGACAGTTTCGTCGATCAGATCGTCGGCCACGGGGTCGCCGCGCGGCTTTCCGCCAAATTAGGCGAAGGCATTCTGAACGGCATGATGACGGCAAGAATCGGCATCGCAGCAATGGAAACGGCGCGCCCCCTGCCCTTCAGCGCCGCCAAGCGGCCCGGCATGCGCGATTTCCTCTCTGCTCTCACTTCCTTCACACGTTCACGGGAAGGCGAGGTAACCAAGGCCGAAAAATAGGCTTGCGGCTCGCGGAGACTTGCTATCAATCTGCGGCAGGGACGTGGTCTGGGACGGGCCGATAGTGAAGCATTAACCATTTCTGTCCATGGTTTTCACGATCGTTCCAGTCCCTCAGTAGCCGGATTTTTCTTGATGAAGCGCGCCTTTCTCTACGCTTTGTTGCCCTTTGTTGCGGCTTTGCCTCTGAGTGAAGCACAGGCGAACGAACGGGACCGCAAATTCTTCGAATCAGTCGAGGGCGAATGGGTTGGCCCGGGCGAGATCGTTGCCGGCAAATACAAGGGCACGAAATTCACCTGCACGCTGAAGGGCTCGACCCCGTCCGGCGCCGTCGGCATGTCGCTCGACGGCGGCTGCCGGGTCGGCATGTTTACGCAGAAAATGTCGGCCAAGGTCCAGAAGCGCGGCAAGGGCTATTCCGGCACCTTCCTCGACGGCGCCAAGGGCAAGGGCCTCGACATCGTTTCGGGCAGCGTCAACGGCAGCAAGGTGACCTTCGCGCTGAACCGCGCCTCGCTGAAAGGCGCGATGCTGGCCAGGCTGCCCAGCGAAAACACCATGAACGTCACGGTTTCGGTGCGCGTCGACAATGAGATGGTGCCGGTGATCGGCATGAGCCTGAAGCGCGTCGACGGCTCCGCCGTGGGTTCGGTCGCGCAGAACTGACGCTCATCCAAATTCATACAGTTCAAATGCCGGGCAGCGCCCGGCATTTTCATTTTGACCCCGCCCTTCGCGCAGGTTGCGTTTCTCAGCCGCCCTCCCCATAGTTTCGTCAGAGCGCCGACCGGCGCGCGAGGGGATTTTGCATGGCGGCAGCTGAAGCGGCACATCACGGCGTCGATCTGGTTCCGGTCGTGGCTCTTCTTGCCGCCGGCGTCATTGCCGTGCCGATCTTCAAGCGCATCGGCCTTGGCTCGATCCTGGGCTATCTCGCAGCCGGCCTTGTGATCGGCCCCTTCGGCCTCGGCATCTTCAGCGAAGCCGGAGATATATTGTCCGTCGCCGAACTCGGCGTGGTGATGTTCCTCTTCATCATCGGGCTCGAAATGCGCCCGACTCGCCTCTGGAGCATGCGCAAGCAGATTTTTGGGCTCGGTGTCGCGCAGGTCGGACTGTGCGCCGCGCTTCTGACGCTGGTCGGCATCGCTGGCGGCTTTCCTGTTGCGCAAGCCTTCGTTGCCGGCGCCGGTTTTGTGCTCACGTCGACCGCGATCGTCATGCAGGTCCTCGAAGAGCGCGGCGATCTCGGCTCGCCCAAAGGCCAGCGCATGATCTCCGTGCTGCTGCTAGAAGATCTCGCCATCGTGCCGCTGCTGGCGCTAGTCGCCTTCCTCGCACCCGGCGGCGAGACGGCCACACTGTCCGATCGCGCCGTTTCCATCGGCATCGGCCTCGCATCGATCGCGGCACTCGTCGGCGCAGGTCTCTACCTGCTCAACCCGCTGTTCCGCGTGCTGGCCGATGCGCGTGCCCGCGAAGTGATGACGGCTGCAGCTCTCCTGGTGGTGCTGGGGTCCGCCTATGCGCTGCAACTCGGCGGCCTGTCGATGGCCATGGGCGCTTTCCTGGCCGGCGTGCTTCTGTCGGAATCAACCTTCCGCCATCAGCTCGAAGCGGACGTCGAGCCGTTCCGGGGCATCCTGCTCGGCCTGTTCTTCATGGCGGTCGGCATGTCGCTCGACCTGTTGGTCGTGGCGGCAAACTGGCAGCTCGTGGCGGTCTATGTAGCCGCCTACATGCTCGTCAAAGGGTTCGGCATCTATGCAGTCGCGCGCTTCGCCAGGGCCAATCATCGCGACGCGCTGGAGCGCGCCTTCATCATGGCGCAGGGCGGCGAATTCGCCTTCGTGCTTTATGGCGCGGCGCAGTCCGTCGGCATTATCGACGGCACGGCGAATGCGGTGCTCACCGCCATCATCATCATCTCGATGGTGCTGACGCCGCTGGCGATGCTCGTGCTGCCTTACCTGCTGCCGGCCGAAGAAGTGTCGCTCGACGGCATCGACAAGGTCGAGGATCTTTCCGGCAGCGTGCTGGTTATCGGGTTCGGCCGTTTTGGCCAGATCGCCTCGCAGCCGCTGCTCTTGCGTGGCATCGACGTATCGATCATCGACAATGACGTGGAGATGATCCAGGCCGCGGCGAATTTCGGCTTCAAGGTGTATTATGGCGATGGCACCCGGCTCGACATTCTGCACGCCGCAGGTGCCGGCCGCGCGCAAGCCGTGCTGATCTGCGTCGACAAGGGCGACACAGCGGTTCGGATCGCCGAACATATGCGCGCCGAGTTCCCGATGGTGCCGGTGCTGGCGCGCGCCTTCGATCGTGGCATCGCCATGCAGCTCGTCAACGAAGGCGTTGAGTACCAGCTGCGCGAGACCTTTGAGTCCGCACTGGTCTTCGGTCAGTCGACAATGGAGAAGCTCGGCATCGATCCCGAAGAAGCTGCCGAGACGATCCAAGACGTGCGCAATCGTGACGCCGCGCGCTTCGAGGCACAGCTTGCGGGCGGACTACAGGCAGGCCGCGGCTTCATGAAGGGCAACATCGCAGCGCCCGTGCCGACACCGTTGACGACGCCGAAGCAGGCGGGGCGAGCGCTCACCAAAGAAACGGCCGACGTGCTCGCCAGGCCAGCGGATGCCGAGGAGGAAGCGGCAGGTTAGGAGGGGACCATGGGGGACGCAGCAACACTTACGATCGATTCGCAGGCGCTGGAGGTCACGCGCTTCTGGCGCGAGGCCGGTATGGAGAAGTGGTTCCCGAAGAGCGACGCGTTCGATGATGAGTTCAGAGCGAAGTTCCTCGACCTGCACTTCGCTGCGGCGCGCCGCGAGAAGGATCACTGGGCCGAGACGCCCGAGGGCATGCTGGCGCTGATGATCCTGCTCGACCAATTCCCGCGCAACTGTTTCCGCAACACCGGCCACATGTACGCGACTGACCCGCTGGCGCGCATGTTCGCGCGACAGGCGCTGGCAGACGGCTTCGACCAGCAGATCGAACCGCCGATCCTGCGCTTGTTCTTCTACCTGCCGCTCAGCCATTCCGAGAACATCGAGGATCAGGAGATCGCCGTGCGCCTCAACATGCCGCTCGGCGATGCGCTGAAGCATGCGGTCGGGCATTGGGATATCGTCAAACGCTTCGGCCGCTTTCCGCATCGCAATCCGATGCTCGGCCGCGACACGACACCGGAGGAACAGGCGTTCCTCGACGGTGGCGGGTTCAAAGGCTGACGCTCAGCTGCGCCACCAGTTCTGGCCGACTCCGAGCTTCTCTATGCCGGCGCGATCGATTTTCTTGAGCTGTTCGGCAATGGCGATGTCACCCACTACAAGGTCCGGCGCAATTTCGGCAAGCGGCACCAGCACGAAGGCGCGGTCGAACATGCGCGGGTGCGGAATCTCGAGCCCCTGCTCGTGAACCTCGCGGTCGCCGAACACAAGCACGTCGAGATCGATCAGCCGCGGACCCCAGCGCTCGTTGCGCACGCGCTTCAGCGCGCGCTCCGACTCCAGGCAGAATTCGAGGAAGCCGCGCGGATCGCGTGACGTCTCAAGCGCGGCCACGGCGTTCAAAAAGTCCGGCTGGTCGGTCTTGCCCCAGGGCGGCGTGCGGTAGAGCGACGAGACTTTCCTAACCTTCGTCAGCGCATCCGCGTCGAGCATGCGCAGCGCCGCGGCGAACGCCTTTGCGGGCTCGCCGATATTGCCGCCGAGGCTCAGATAGACGGTCTCAGGCCGGCCAGACAACCGTCACCTCGACATGATCGAGAACGCCCGGCACCGGCGCATTCGGCTTGCGGACCGTGATCTCGGCGCGCTTGATCTGCGGCAGCCGGTTGACCAGCGCTTTGCCGACCTCCAGCGCCAGCGCTTCGATCAGAAAACGGCGCTCGCCAGTGACGATCTTCTCGATGACCGAGAAGGCGACGCCATAGTCGACGGTCGACGCCATCGCGTCGTCCTCAAGCGCCTGCGCCGGTTCGACCGTCAGCACCGCATCGACATAGAAGCGCTGGCCGAGCACTTCTTCTTCATCGTGGAGCCCATGGCGCGCAAAGAAGGCGCAATTCTTCAAACGGATCACATAGGTCATGGCGCTTCCCACGCAGCTTCACGTGCCAGCATAGCATCGGCGACGGCAAGCGCGTCGCGGTTGATTGCGACATCGTGCACCCGGAACACGGCCGCGCCCTTCAATCTCAGGATGACGCTGCTCGCCGCGGTGGCGGCGCCGCGCTCGTCCGGCTCGCGGTCGGTGATCCAGCCGAGAAAGCGCTTTCGCGACGTGCCGGCGACCAGCGGGTAGCCGAGCGAATGCAATTCCTCGAAGCGCGCCATGACATCGAGGTTCGCCTCCACCGTTTCCTTGGCGAAGCCGAAGCCGGGATCGAGAAGGATCTGGTCGTCTGCGACGCCGGCATGCTTGGCGATGTCGAGCGAGCCGCGCAGGAAGAAGTCCTGGTCCTCGATGACGTCCGGCTTCTTCACGCGCTCGCGGCCGGTATGCATGATGACCAGCCCTGCCCTCGTCTCGGCGGCGACTTTCGCAATTTCCGGGTCGCGGCGCAGGCCGGTCACGTCGTTGATGATGTGCGCGCCGGCAGCGATCGCAAGCCGCGCGGTTTCGGTGCGGTAGGTGTCGACGGAAATCAGGGCGTTGCCATACTGCCGCACAAGTGCCTCGACGACCGGGAGAACGCGACGCTGTTCCTCGGCGGCGTCAACGGGTGCGGCGCCGGGCCGTGTGGATTCGCCGCCGACATCGATGATCTCGGCCCCCTCCTCCACCATACGCTTCGCCTGCGCAAAGGCATGATCCAGCCGGTCGAACCTGCCGCCATCGGAAAAACTGTCGGGCGTGACGTTCAGAATGCCCATCAGCACCGCCCTGGGGCCGAGGTCGATATGGCGGCCATGGGCCAGTTGCCAGCGTCTTGTGCTCATCGGGGCGTCCGAACTTGCCCGGCTTTTGCTGCCGCGCCGCCCAAAATGCAACGGTTTTCGGCTGCAATGCTTTGCGAACCGTGGCATTGGAATTGCCATTGCGCGGGCGGACGCGCTCAAGCACTCTATGGCTATGCTGAAAGCATTGACTCGACCGGCTCTTACCGCGGCCTTCCTGGCCGCAGCCGTTTCGCACGCGCCGGCGGCCAGCGTGGCGAAAACCTACAGCTATTTCACCATTGGCGGGAACACACTCGAGGATATCGAGAAGGAGCTGACGGTGCGTGGCCCGAAGGTGAACAGCACCGGCCGCCGGCATCCCGGCGCCACCCAGATGGAGTTCACCAGCAAGCTCGGCTACGCGGAAAACAACGGCCGCTGCCAGATCACCAAGGCGACGGTGACCGTGAAGGCCAAGGTGATCCTGCCGCGCTGGGGCAGACGCAGCGGCGCGGACCCCAGCACTCAGATGGTCTGGGACACGCTCTCCGCCGATATCAAGCGGCATGAGGAAAGCCACGTCAGCATCGCCAAGAACCACGCGCGCGAACTGGAGGACAAGCTGAAGAAGCTCGGCCGCTTCAAGACGTGCAAGGACGCGGCTGAAAAGGCCAAGCAGGTCACAGCTAAAATCCTCGGCCGGCACGACCGCGAGCAGGACAAGTTCGACTACGTCGAAGGCGTCAATTTCGAGCGCCGGCTGCTCAGGCTGCTGAAGTACCGCATGGGAATGGCGGTGGAGTAGGCTTCAAGCCACGCCGAGTTTCTTCTGCAGGCTGGTCGACGACGTCGTGTACTGGAAGACGATCCGCTCGCCGGGGCTGACGATGCGCTTGGCGGCCTGCGCCATCAGCGCAGCCTCGTGGAATCCCGACAGGATGAGCTTCAGCTTGCCCGGATACCAGTTGATGTCGCCGATGGCGAAGATGCCCGGCACCGAAGTCTGGAACTTCTCGGTATCGACCGGGATCAGGTTCTCGTGGAGGTTCAGGCCCCAGTCGGCGATCGGGCCGAGCTTCATGGTGAGCCCGAAAAAGGGCAGCAGCCGCGTGCAGGCGACCTCGATGTCGCCATCGGGGCCTTTTACGGTCGCCGAAGCGAGCTTGCCGTCAGCACCTGTAAGTCCGGTCACCTGGCCGATCTGAAACTCGAGTTCCTTGGTTTCCTGCAGCGCGAACATCTTGTTGACGCTATCCGGCGCGGCGCGGAACTCGGGCCGGCGGTGGACTAACGTGACGCGCTTGGCGATGGGCTGAAGGTTCAGCGTCCAGTCGAGCGCGGAATCGCCACCGCCGACGATCATCAGATCATGGCCGCGATATTCCTCCATGCGGCGCACCGAATAAAAGACGCTCTTGCCCTCGTAAGCCTCAATCCCCGGAATCGGCGGCCGCTTCGGCTGGAACGAGCCACCGCCGGCCGCGATGACGACAACTTTGGCCTCAAATACCTCCTCGTCGTCGGTCGTGACCCGAAACGAGCCATCGTCCAGCCTCTCAAGGCTGGAAACCATGCGATTGTAGGTGAAGGTCGGATTGAACGGATGGATCTGCTCCATGAGCTTGTCGACGAGGCCCTGCGCCGAGATCGAGGGGTAGCCCGGGATGTCGTAGATCGGCTTTTCCGGATAGAGCTCCGCGCATTGCCCGCCCGGCCTGTCGAGAATGTCGATCAGGTGGCATTTCATGTCGAATAGGCCGAGTTCAAAGACAGCGAACAGCCCGACCGGCCCCGCGCCGATGATCAGCACGTCGGTCTTTGTTGCTTCACTCATGAAGATATCCTTGCGGAAGGGTGTCCGCGTTAACCTTGCCGTTCCGGGACGGTCACCACAAGCCCGTCAAGTTCGTCGCGGACCTTGATCTGACACGAAAGCCTGGAAGTCGGACGGACGTCGAAAGCGAAGTCGAGCATGTCCTCTTCCATCGACTCAGGCTCGCCGACGACGCCGGTCCAGGCCTCGTCGACATAGACATGGCAGGTTGCGCAGGCGCAGGCGCCGCCACATTCGGCCTCGATGCCCGGCACCGCGTGACGGATCGCGTTTTCCATCACGGTCGAGCCGTTTTCGGCTTCGACCTCGAAGCGCGTGCCGTCATGGGCGATGTAGGTGATTTTAGCCATTCTTCGTCAGCAACCCCAAGGTACGACGCCGAGATAATGGCTCCGCGCCCCGAGTCAACTGTGGCACGGGAGCGCCTTTGAATGCCCAGGAAGCGGCAGAAACCGACGGTCAGCGCGTGATTGCGGCGATGAAATCGCGAACTTCGTCGATCAAGCCGGCGAGCTTGCCAAAAAGCTTGCCATTGTCCGGATCGCCCTCGATTTCACTCAGGCAATCGGCGATAGGAAAGGCGCCGACGCCCCTCGCCGCCCCTTTCAGCCCATGGCAGAGCTGCAGCCGTTCGCTGACCGTCGCGCCGCTTATCCGGTCGCGGACGAGCACTGATTGCTGGATGAACATGAGCAGCACTTCCTGCTCAATGGCGCGATCGCCAAGCGTTTGCCTGGCAAGGTGCGCCATGTCTATCGGACGCAGTGGCGCCGTTACGGAACTCTCGCCGCCGGGCATCGCAAATGCCACCGCTTCGGCGCTACGCAAACCCATCTGTTACTCCCGGCACCCGCTCGTTTTGCCACATTAGCCGGCCTGCGTAGACAAGCTGTTAATGTGAAGTATCGCCAATGGCTCGAAAAAATCGGCCGGAGCGAGGTAGCGTTAACCCTATGTTTAAACTTTTAACCATGCGGCCGCATTGCTTGTTTCCTTTGGCCGCCTGTGCCGGTACGATACAAAGTGGTGCACAATAGGCCTCGTCAGCGGGCATCGAGGGGGCTAATTCCGGCCTGCCCGCGCATCTGTACAGGGTAACGGCGGCATGGCGCAAAAGATAACGACAACGAAAAATATTGACAGCGACGTTGCACAGGAACTGGAAAAAGCACTCGACATAGATCTCAGCAATGACGGCGGCGATCTCGACATCGCCTCCCAATTTGCCGATCTCGAGGCGCAGATCTCCCAGGCCGCGGAAGAACTCGCGCGCGAAAGCAATTCGACCGCGAAGCCGGCTCAGCCAGCCGTGCCAACCCAGGCAGCCACGCCAGCGCCGGCGAGGCCGGTCGCGGCGAACAACGGCAACAACACCGCCAGCAATGGTAACGCTCCCGCCTCCAGGGCCAGCGAGTTGCGGCCCGTACAGCCGCAGCCCTCGCTGCAGCCGGCAGGATTTGCCGCCGCCAACGACGACCGTCAGCGCGATTACCGCCAGCTCATAAACAGCTTCAACCGCCGCGCGCCGAGCACGATCTACTGGATGGTGCTCATCCTCTCGCTGGTCTGGATCGCCGGCGGCGCAGCACTCGCCCAGATGCTGGTCGGACCCGACGTCTGGAACATCCGAACCGTAGACCAGTTCATGGCGGAGCCGATTCTTGCGGTGATCGCCCTTGGTGTGCTGGTGCCGCTGATCCTGTTCTGGGGTTTTGCGGTGATGATTCGCCGCGCGCAGGAACTGCGACTTGCCGCCCGCTCCATGACGGAAGTCGCGATCAAGCTCGCCGAGCCGGAAAACCTGGCGCAGGACCGCGTCATGATGGTCGGCCAGGCGGTGCGCCGCGAAGTCGCGGCGATGGGCGAAGGCATCGAGCGCACGCTCGCCCGCGCGGTCGAGCTTGAAACGCTCGTCCACACCGAGGTCAACGAACTCGAGCGCGCCTACACGCAGAACGAAACCCGCATCCGCAGCCTGGTCGACGGGCTGGGCGCCGAGCGCGACGCTGTGGTCACCCATTCCGAGCGCGTACGCGCCTCGATCACGGGTGCGCATGAGACGCTGCGCGAGGAAATTTCCTCGGTCAGCGACATCATTCGCGATTCGATCCTGTCAGCCTCGACGAAGCTGTCGCTCACAATCACCAATTCCGGCGACACGCTGATCGACCGCATCAACGAGAGCGGCGCCGGCATCTACGAATCGATCGACCTGCGCACCGCAGCGATCACCGACCGCATCTCCACGTCCGGCGAGGCGTTCGCAAGCCTGCTCGACACGCGCATCGCGCGGCTGACCGACAGTGTCGATCATACGACGCGCTCGCTCTCCGAACTACTCGACGAGCGCACGACGGGCATGGTGTCGCTGCTTTCCGGCGCCACGCGCAGCATCAATGCCGAATTCGATTCGCGTATCGAAGGCATCGAGCGGACACTGTCCGAACGTGGCCAGGCGCTGATCAGCGAGTTCCAGACCCGCGCCGAGGCGCTCGACGTCGGCACCCAGAAGCTCAACGCTGCGCTCGAAGCGCGTGCCCGTCAGATCAACGAGACGCTGGTCGAGCGCGCCCGCGAGATCGCCTCCGCCTTCTCGGACGGCCGTATGAACCTCTCCTCGATGATCGACGAGGGCAAGGCGAAGATCGGCGCCGAGATGTCGGACATCGTCACCTCGACGTCGACCATGCTGGAAGCGCGCGCGTCCGATTTCGCCGGACGCCTCGACGCCGCCCGCCACGTCGTGTCGCGCGCCTTCGACGCCGATATCGAACGCCTCCAGACCGCCCACGTCGAAATCGACGAGGCGGTTGTTGGTCATGCCCGCAAGCTGGCGGACAGCCGCGACCGGCTGGCGGCCGCGATGCAGGGCGATCTGCAGAAATTCGCGGACAGCCGCCTCGCTATCGACGAGGCGATGAGCGCGCATACGCAGAAACTTGCTGAAGCACGGGCTACAATCGACGGCGCGGTGGACAATCAGCTTATCAAGCTGAACGCCGGCCGCGACAGCCTCACCCACGCACTGGAAGATGATCTGCGCAGGCTCGATCAGGCGCGCGCCAACATCGACCAGATGGTGGCCGGCCATGTCGGCAAGCTGGCAGAAGGTCGCGGTATCCTGACCCGTGCGCTGGAAGCCGACCTCTCGAAGCTGGCCGAAAGCCGTTCGGGTATCGACGGCCTCGTTGCCGGTCAGGTCGAGAAGCTCGCGCAGGGCCGCGATATCCTCAACCGTGCGCTGGAATCCGACCTCGCCAAGCTGGCGGAAAGCCGCGCATCGATCGACGGGCTGGTTGCCGGTCAGGTCGAGAAACTCGCGCAGGGCCGTGAGATCCTCTCTCGCGCACTCGAATCCGACCTGAAGAAACTCGGTGACGCGCGCTCGAACATCGACGAAAGCGTCGCCGGGCACGTCGGCAAACTGGCCGAAGGCCGCAACATGCTAGCCCGCGCGCTCGAAGACGATGCGCGTAAGCTCTCCGACATCCGCGCCGCAATCGACCTGCAAGTGAAGGGCCACATCGATACGCTCGCCGAGAAGCGCGGCGAGATTTCGGACGCGGTCTCGACCGACGTTGCCAAGATCGAGGAAGCATTCCGCCGCCAGACCGGCGTTCTCGAGGAACGCACCGGGACGATGGAACGCGCGCTCGGCGCCGGCATCGACAATGTCCGCAACGTGCTCGAAAAGAGCGCCGTGGTCGTGGCCGGTGCGCTGCGCGAAAAGGTGCTCGAAGTCACGTCAGCGCTCAGCCTGGAGGCCGGCAAGGCATTCAGCGACGCCGACCGGCAGATTGCCGAACGCGCGGAGGCGACGTCTGCCGCGCTCATGGCGCGCGTTGGCGACATCGCACGCGCCTTCGATGATACGGATCGTTCGCTCGTTGCCCGTGCGACTGAAACGGCGTCGGCGCTTGCTCTGCGCGCGGCTGAAACGGCGGAAGCACTCGCTTCCCGCTCAACCGACATTCTGAAGAATTTCGACGCCGCCGACCAGCAGCTCTCTGCCCGGATCGGCGAATCCGCCGAGGCGCTTGCCGCGCGCACAGCGGAATTGTCTCGCATCTTCGACGCCGCCGACCAGCGGCTTGCGAGCCGCATCACCGAAAGCGACGCCTCGCTCAGCGCCCGTGCAGCCGACATCGTCAAAAGCTTCGAGGATGCCGACGACCGGCTTGCCTCGCGCGTCAACGAGACGGCGGATGCGATCGCCGCGCGCGCCAGCGGCCTCGCCAACATCTTCGACGACACCGAGCAGCGCATCATTGCGCGCACTCATCAGACGTCGGCGGAACTCGACGCTCGCGCCCGTGCCGTCGAGGAAGCGCTCAGTGCTGCCGACGAACGGATGGCAAGCGGCGCGTCTTCCGCCGCTGCCCGGGTCACCAGCCACATGGCGGACGCCGAACAGCGCCTCGCCTACAGCGCCGAGCAATTGACGCAGAAGATCAACGAGCAGGTCTCTCAAGCGGAGGCGCAGCTTATCTCGCGCGCCGACGCTATCGCGGAAACCTTCCAGGCGGTTGGCCAGCATATCGGCCAAAGCACCAACGAAGCCGCACGCACCATCGGCGTCAACACGCGCGAACTCAACAGCCTGCTCGCACAGCGCTCGGCCGAGATCGCGAAGATCCTCGATGAGACGGCGCGGCCGCTGGTCGAGCGTTTCGCGCAGGGCGGCGGCGAGTTGCAGAAGAGCCTGGAGGCCGCCAGCAATCAGGCAGCCGAACGGCTGCGCGCGGAAAACGCCGCCCTCGTCAACGCGCTCGCAAACCGCACGGCCGAAACGCTCCAGGCGGTCGACGGCGCACGTGACCAACTCGCAGAGGGCGTCAACGAGCTGATCGAACGGTTGAGCGCTTCCAGTGCCCATCTCTCCGACCTGATCGAACTCGCCGAGAAGAACCTGATCGGCGTGGACGAAAAGCTCGCCACGACAACCAATCGCTTCGCGACCGCCACCGAGAAGGCCGCGCAGACCTTTGCGAGCTCGTCGCGCCTCATCGACGACAACACCTCGCGGCTGACCGACCTCTCGACGGCGACGCTGCGCGAAGTTGCAGGCATCGCGACACGCTTCGACGAGCACAGCCGGCTGCTGTCCTCGGCCTCGAACCTGCTTACCTCGGCGCAGTCGAACCTCGAGCACACGCTCGAGCGGCAGTCGTCGCTGGAAGACCTGGCCGTCGGCCTCGTCCAGAAGTCGGAGCAGCTCGAAAAGGTGATGAAGTCGTTCGAGAACCTCGTCGGCTCCACGCTGGAGCGCGCCGAAGGCCGCACGCTGGAATCGACCGAGCGGATCAAGAGCTCGATCACCGAAGTGGTCGAGGCCGCGACGCAGCGCTTCGCCCATGCCACCGACGATCTGCGCCGGACGGCGGGGGAAATCCGCTCGGAACTGGAGAGCACGCGGGCGGAGCTGCGGCAGGGCGTGATCGACATGCCGGTCGAGGCCAAGGAATCGACCAGCGCGATCCGCAGCGCCGTCAGCGAACAGATCAAGGCGCTGAAGGAGCTGTCCGACATCGTCGCCCGCTCAGGCCGCACCTTCGACGTGTCCGACGCGCGCGCCACGCGTACGGGAACCGGCCCGGTGCAGAGCGCGCCGGCACAGCCGCCCGTCATGCGTTCGCCTGAGCCGCCTCGCCGGCCGGCACCGCCTGCCGAGCGCCGGCCGGCTGCGGACCTCGGCATTCGGCAGACGCTCGAGATGGATCGTCCGGCAGAAGCCCCTCGCCCGCGCGAACAGGCGCCGCAAGGCCAGCCGGGCGGCTGGGTGCGCGACCTCCTGCGTGGCGCATCCCGCGAGGAAGAGACGGCGAAGCGCACAGCGGCTCGCTCGATCCCCGTCGCCGATTCGCTCAACTCGCTCTCGGTCGACATTGCGCGTGCAATCGATCACGACGCGGCGATCGAATTGTGGGACCGCTATCGCCGCGGCGAGCGCGACGTCTTCACCCGCCGGCTCTATACGCTGAAGGGCCAGCAGACGTTTGACGAGATCCGCGGCCGCTACCAGGCCGATCCGGATTTCCACGCAGCCGTGGACCGCTATTGCGACGATTTCGAGCGGCTGCTCGCCGACGTCTCGCGCAACGACCGCGACAACATCATGGCGCAGACCTATCTGTCGAGCGATACCGGCAAGGTCTACACCATGCTGGCGCATGCGGCGGGACGGCTGCGGTAGGCCACTGAAGCAGAAACAAAAGGCGGGCTTGGCCCGCCTTTTTTTTGTTTCCCGGCACTGTTGCGCAGATCAGATCGTTTGCGCGGCCCAGTCGACGATTGCGACCGCGGCTTCCCCAAAAGCGCGGTCGAGCGCGTTGACATAAGAGTCGTTGCCTGTGCCCGACACCATGGACGTCGCCTCGAAGGTGCGCGACGCGCGCACCGTGCCGTTGCGATCGTTCAGCACCCGCACGTACAGGCTGACATAGGCCTGCTCCTGGCCGCCGACAACCTGCACCTCGAAGGCGCGGACATCGACGATCACCTGATAGTCGATGGCCAACCCTTCGCCCGGCATGCCGACACCGCCGAAGCGGCCGGAAAGCTGGAACGATTCGGCGAGTCTCGCCTGCACGACCTTCGGCAGCCGGTCGGCCCACTGCGCGCCCTTCAAATACTGGATGGAACCGGGCGATGTCTTGATGACGATGTTTTGGCCGTCAAGCGCCTTGAGCGCGGACGGCTCCGCGATCAGCACCTGCACGCCGCCACGACGGCGTCCGCTGTCTGGCGTGGGTGCGGTGAGTTCGTAGGTGTCGAGTTGCGGGGTGCCGCCGAGGCCGCCCAAAGCCGCACAGCCCGGCGTGAGAAGCGCCAGGACCGCGACTGAGCACAACAATCGGACCGGCTTCAAAACGCTGGCGCTCCGCCTCTTGGCCGCAATTGTGCGGCGTCCCATTTGACCCCTCAGGCGCTTGTCATGCTGTTATAGGCAAGCAAAGTCAACGCGTTGGGAACGGTTGCAGGCCGGGCGTGACGTATGTGCAACGCCGGCTTTGCCGCGATTTGCAACTCTGGTTCAGCGTCGCGCGCGGCCGTCAAACTGGCGCACGGTGCCATCGCCACCGCCCAGGATCCGCTGCGGGTTGCGCTCGAAATCGGAGATCGCCTGCTCGATGCGGATGATGGACCTGCGCCCGTCACGTACGAAGGCTTCGACCTCCTGCAACCCCTGCCCGCTGAAGCCCTGGAGACCGTCGAGGATCGTGCCGAGACGCGAATTCAGCGTGTCTGCCACCTGACGGAAGGATTTGAGCGTCTCGGTCGCCTCGCTGGCCAGACCTTCGGCTTCACCCGAGCCGAGCAGCGAATCGACCTTCTGCAGCACGCCGTCGACCCTCACCGACGCGGCATTCAGGCGCTCCGCGAGCTGGCTTGCGTCCGAGATGATCCTGTTGATGTCCTCGGACCGTTCGCCGAATGTCGACGTCACCTTGGCAACATCCGCGACGGCTTTCTTTGCCGTGTCGCTGGCCTCGGCGATGTTGTTGAAGGCGGTCTTGACCGTATCGGGATCGACCTCGGCGACGATCTTGTCCAGCCGCTCCAGCGTGGCGTTGGCGCTGTCGGAGAAATCCTTGATCGACTTAACCGCTTCGTTGACGCCGGTCATCACGGTCTCAAGGTCGCCGCCGGCGGCTGCGAGCTGATCGGTGAAGGTTTCGACATTGTCGACCACCTTCGCCACCTTCTCGGGATCGACCGAGTTGAGCAGAGTTTCGGCAGCCTTCAGCGTGCCGTCGAGCTTGCCGGAAACGCCAGCCAGTTCGTCCGAGAGTTTCGATACGCTTGCCAGGAACTGGTCGACGCCGTCGGCATTGCGCGCCAGCGCGTCGGTGAAGGTCTCGACATTCTTGACCGTGTTCTGCAGCGGGCCGCGCGCTTCCTGCACGAAGCTTTCCAACTCGCCGATGACATTGTTGGCTCGGGTAAAGATGTCCTGAGCGGTCTGAAGAAGGTTCGTGACCGCCGACGGATTCGCCGTCACCTCCGCCACGCGATCCTCGGCCTCCGCTTCCGCGAAGAGGTTCGGCTCCTCGAGGTTCGCACCCTCAAGTTGAATGTTCGCTTGACCGGTCAGGCCAGCAATACCAACATCGATCTTGGTCGACTTCGTCAGCGGCGTGAGGCGGTCGACCTCGGCGTCCGCGATCGCGATGCCCGGATCGTTGACGTCTATATAGACGCGGCGCACGTCGCCGACCTTGATGCCGTTGAACAGCACCGCGCTGCCGCGCGCCAATCCCGAGGCGGACCCGGGAATGCGAATGCGCAGCGTCGCCGTCTCGCCGCGGTCGCCGACCGCCGCCGTCCAGTAGACGAACGCCAGCGCCGCGACGATCGCGAGGACCGTGAAAATGCCGACGATGACGTAGTTTGCTTTGGTTTCCATCAGGCCCGCGCCGCCAAGTCGATCTGCCGCGCGCGCTTGCCGCGGAAGTAGGATTTCACCCAGGGCTCGTCGGAGGCCAGCATGTCCTCGATCGTGCCTTCGACCACCACCTTGCCGCGGCCGAGCACTGCGACGCGGTCGCAGACGGAGAACAGGCTGTCGAGATCGTGCGTCACCATATAAACCGTCAGCCCCATCGTATCCCTGAGCTTTGCGACGAGCTCGTCGAATTCCGCAGCACCGATCGGGTCGAGACCCGAGGTCGGTTCATCGAGGAAGACGATTTCCGGATCGAGCGCAAGCGCCCGGGCCAAAGCCGCCCGCTTGACCATACCGCCCGACAATTGTGACGGAAATTTCGCAGCCGCGTCCGGCGGCAAGCCGACGAGCTCGATCTTGAGCAGCGCCAGCTCGTCCATCAGAGCTTTCGGCAGGTCGAGATATTCGCGCATCGGAACCTGCACGTTCTCCATCACGGTCAGCGCCGAAAACAGCGCTCCATGCTGGAAAAGCACGCCCATGCGCATGTCGAGCCGCAGCTTTTCCGCCTCTGTCGCCTTGTCGACATCGATGCCGAACAGCCGGATTTCGCCGCCCTGCTTGCGGTTGAGACCTAGAATCGCGCGCAAAAGCACCGATTTGCCGGCGCCTGAAGCTCCCACGAAGCCCAGGATTTCGCCGCGGTAGACATCGAGCGAGAGCTTGTCGAGCACCAGCTTGCCGCCGAAGCCGACCGTCACGTCATGCGCCGACAAAACGACGTCGCGGTCGTTCCTGCCGGCTGGACTGCGCTCGATCGTGGCTGCTTCGCTCATCGACTCGGGACCCTAAAAGTCGATTGCCGCGTAAAACATGGCGAAGAAGCCGTCCACCACGATCACCACGAAGATCGCCTTCACGACCGAGGCCGTGACCTGACGGCCGAGCGATTCGGCGCTGCCACCGACCTTCAGCCCCTCCTGCGAGGCAATGATGCCGATGATCAGCGCCATGAAAGGCGCCTTGATCATGCCGGAGAAGATCGTCGAGAGATCGATGCCGACGCGCAGCCTGTCGATGAACTGCTCCGGCGGAATGTTCGAGTAGGACCAGGCCACAAAAATCGCTCCGCCGAGCGCGGCGAAATTTGCAAGCACGGTCAAGCAAGGCACCGCGATCAGCAGCGCGACCAGCCGTGGAAAAACGAGCACGCCGACGGGATTGAGGCCGATGACGGTGAGCGCATCGACCTCCTCGCGCATCTTCATCGAGCCGATTTCGGCAGTGATCGCACTGCCCGACCGGCCTGCAACCATGACCGCCGTCATCAGCACACCGAGTTCGCGCAGGATCAGGATGCCGACCAGATCGACAACGAAGATTTCCGCACCGAAGTAGCGAAGCTGAAACGCACCCTGCTGGGCGACAATGCCGCCAACGATCGCCGACATCAGGCAGACGACGGGAATCGCCCCAACGCCCATGCGGTCGATCTGATTGACGATCGCGGCGATATTCACCGCATGGCCACGGCCGACCTTGGTCTGCGCACCGCGAATGGTCGCGCCTAGGATATACATGGCGACGCGGAGATCATCGACGCCATTGTAGACCAAGCGGCCGACAGATTCGAAAAAGCGGATGACAATGTTCGCGCTTTGCGCGGGTGCGCTCTCGCGCTCTTTGCGAGCCGCAGCGCCTACAGCGTTCAGCAGGATACGCGCGGCGTCGCTCTCGCCGATGACCTCGACCTTCTGCCCTCGGCTCTCCGCCGATTCTATCAGTCGTTCGATCAGCCAGGCGCCGGCGGTGTCGATCCGCCGGACGGCAGACAGGTCGAGCGCGACCGAACCGTTCGCAGTTTCCTTTTCCAGGTGCCGCATCTCGGCATCGACAGACGCGACTGATCGTGTCGTCCACCGCCCGGAAAACGCATAAACGACGCGGCCATTTTCGTGGCGCGTCGAAATCTGCGGCGCATCTTCGCCCGATGTCGGCGCTGCGCTTGCGTCGCTGGCGGCGTTGGTCAACATGGCGTCTGTTTACCGACAAGCCTTTCACTTTGCGAGTGTTTTGGCCCAGGGCGTGTTGAGATTCAGGTGAGGTCGGCCTGCGAGTGGCGGTTTTCTGCGCTTCGCCTTACGCTGACCTGAATCTCAACACGCCCCAATCGGCAGAAAAACACCGTTCCGGAGCCGTTTCATGGCGCGAAAGCTGACCGTCGAGGCCGAAAAATTCCCGATCGCGGGAACCTTCACGATCTCGCGCGGCTCGAAGACGGAGGCCGAGGTGATTTGCTGCACGGTGAGAGAGGACGGCATGGCGGGGCGCGGCGAGTGCGTGCCTTACCGGCGCTATGGCGAAACGATGGAAAGCGTGGCGCTCGCGATCGAAGAAGCCCGGGCAGCGATTGAAGGCGGGATCCGCCGCGAAGAGCTCAATGCCAGCATGGAGGCGGGCGCGGCGCGCAATGCGCTCGATTGCGCCCTATGGGACCTGGAGGCGAAGCGCTCCGGGAAACCCACTGCCGACGCGATCTGCAGCCGACCGCCAAAGCCGCTGCAAACGGCGTATACGCTGTCGCTCGGAGCGCCCGAGGCCATGGCGAGACAAGCGGGCGATAATGCCTGGCGGCCTCTCCTCAAGGTGAAGATCGGCGGCGACGGCGACATCGACCGCATCCGCGCGGTGCGGGAAGCGGCGCCTCAGAGTCGCCTGATCCTCGACGCCAATGAAGGCTGGACGCAGGCCAATGTCGAAGAAAACCTCGCTGCCGCCGCAGCGCTCGGCGTGGCGCTGGTCGAGCAGCCGCTGCCTGCCGGCGAGGACGGCTTCCTGCGCGACATCGTGCGGATGATTCCCGTTTGCGCCGACGAGAGCGTGCATGTCGCCGGCGATCTCGACCGGCTCGTCGGCCTTTACGATGCGATCAACATCAAGCTCGACAAGGCCGGCGGGCTGACGGAAGCGCTCGTGCTGAATGCCAAGGCGCGTGCGCTCGGATTCCAGATCATGGTCGGCTGCATGGTGGGGACATCGCTCGCAATGGCGCCCGCAGTGCTGCTGGCACAGGATGCCGAGTTTGTCGATCTGGACGGGCCGCTCCTGCTCGAGCGCGACCGCAGCCCCGCCCTCACCTACGAAGGCTCGCTGGTCTCACCGCCCGATCGCGCGCTGTGGGGCTGATGCCGCCGCAAGTGCGACGCAGATCATCCCGATCAGGGCGACCACCGCCATCAGGAAGAACCCGTTGACCCCCAACTGCTGGTAGATCGGGCCGGATGCCAGAGTCACCAGCGCGAAGGCGATGGAGTTGGCCACGAAGGCGATCCCTTGCGCCGCGCCCGTGCGCTCCTCGCCGACCGATTCAGCGATAATCTTCTGCACGCCGAGCAGGATCAACGCGGTCGAGAACGAATGCAGCGCCTGGCTGGCGAAAAACCCGGCAATTCCTACGCCAGACCCCCAGATCAGCGGGAAGAAGACCCAGCGGGTGATCGCGGCCACACCTGCAATGAGCAGGATCGTCGTGTTGCGCACCTTCGCGAAGACCCGCGTGAAAACCAGAAACATGCAGATCTCGGCCAGCACCGCAAAGGCCCAGAACGCACCGATCACGGCGTCTGAAATGCCGATCGAGGTCCAGTAGATCGAACCAAAGCTGAACAGATAGCTGTGGCTCGAATGTATGATGCCCGCGCCTGCGACAAGCAGCAGGAAATTGCGGGTGAGAAGCGATGGCGCGGCCGTCTGCAGTTCAGCGACCGAGAGCGCCGATGCCTGCCTCGGCCGCCCAAGACGCGGCAAGAACACGGAGGCGGCCAGCGCCACGAAAAGGCCGGTGAAGATGATCCACGGAATGGCAGCCGGGCTGGTGAAGGAAAGAATGACGCCGGCCGCATAGGAGCCGGCCATGAAAGCGATCGACCCCCAGATCCGCATGCTGGGATAACTCGAGCCGAAACGCCTGACGCCGGAGAGTGCGATGGAATCGACCAGCGGCGTATGCGGCGACCAGAAGATGTGGATCACGACCGAGACGAGGAGCACGACCCAATAGGCCGGCGTCAGGAAATAGCCCGCGGAGATCAGCAGCGTCGCGGCAATGACGGTTACCGCGACATGTGCGCGATCGCTCGCCCGGTCCGCGAAGGATGTGATGTAATGCGTCGTCAGCAAGCGCACGAACTGGGGCGCCGCCAGGATGATGCCGATCTGCGCGGCATCGAAGCCGACGGATTCCAGCCAGAGCGGGAAGTACGGCACATGCACGCCGACCGGAAAGAAGATCGCGAAATAGACCAGCGACATGCGCCCTTCGAAGAAGCGCGGCTTGATCTGCTGTTCGGGCGAAAGCGGCGGGAGTGCCATTTTGAAGGGCCGGTAATGCTCGGAAAGTGAGCGAAGACCGGCGGGAGAATCCGGCCGGATGACCGTTAACATGCGGGCAAAAGCCAAGAAACCCGCTGGCCCAATTCATTTAGGCGGCAAGATTGCACACCGGCGCGATGTACAGGGCAGTTGCGACAGGCACAAACGGCAAAGGCCGCGCGCGGGCGGCGGAGCCGAGAACGCCAAGCGCTTCCGCTCGCCGGCTCGCAGGAGCGAGGTCACGGACCTGTGGCTCGGGTGCGCCGAACAGCATGCGCTCGCGCTGCCGGTGCGGCGCTTCGATCATCTTTGACATTGGAATGTTCCGTTCAGGCCGCTTCCGCGGGTTCCGGCGGGAGGAGCACAGGGGCCAGCGCAGGACGTTTTCCGGCACCGCGCGCGGCCTCGGTCACCTGCGGCCAGTAGAGGATCTCGAGCCGCCCGTCGAAATGCTCGACGACCGCCGTGCAGCTTTCGACCCAGTCGCCGGTGTTGATGTAGTCGATATCGCCGACATGCTCGACCGCAGCGTGGTGAATGTGGCCGCAGACGACGCCGTTCACCTCGGCTTTGCGGGCCTCTTCGACCAGGATTTCCTGGAAGGCGCTGATGAAGTTCACAGCCTGCTTGACCTTGATCTTTGCCCAGGCAGAGAACGACCAGTACGGCATTCCGAACAGGCGGCGGAACCGCGACACGATGCGGTTCACCGCCATCGCGAAGTCGTAGGCGAAGTCGCCGAAATAGGCGAGCCAGCGGATATTATGGACGACGGCATCGAACTGGTCGCCGTGGATGATCAGCAGCTTGCGGCCGTCCGCGGTCTCGTGGATCCAGCGGTCGGCGACGACGATGCCGCCAAAATGCACGCCCTGGAAATCGCGCATAACCTCGTCATGGTTGCCGGCGATGTAGATGATCCTGGTGCCCTTGCGCGCCTTGCGCAGCAGCTTCTGGACAACGTCATTGTGGGTCTGCGGCCAATGCCAGGACCGGCGCAGTCGCCAGCCGTCGATGATGTCGCCGACCAGATAGATGGTTTCGGCCTCGGTCACCCGAAGGAAGTCGAGGAGGAACTCGGCCTTGCAGGCCTTCGAGCCCAGATGGATGTCCGAGATGAAAAGAGTTCGGTAGGTTGTGATCTGCTCGTCGGACATAGGCCGTTCCGTGTGGATCGGCCTGCCTATGGCCAGATTCATGCAACATCCGTGTGACGGTTGCGGCGGAACCGGCAGGCGGGCTATTGGGATGGTTAAAAGCAGGACGGAGTGCGACGATGGACCTTGGGATACGCGGCAAGACGGTGATTGTATGCGCCTCGAGCAAGGGCATCGGCAAGGGCTGCGCGGCGGCACTTGCCGAGGCTGGCTGCGACCTCGTCGTGAATGGCCGCAACGAAGAGGTTCTGGCGAAAACCGCGAAGGAATTGCGTGACCGCTATGGCGTGAAGGTCATCGAGGTTCCGGGCGACGTCTCCAAGCCGGAGATCCAGAAGGCGCTCCTGTCGGCGTATCCGCAGATCGACATTCTCGTGAACAACAATGGCGGACCGCCGCGCCGCGATTTCCGTGAACTCGACCGGCAGAAGATCATGGACGGCGTCATCGGCAACATGATCACGCCGATCGAGCTGATCATGGCGCTCATCGACGGCATGGCCGAGCGCGGCTTCGGCCGCATCGTCAACATCACATCGCTGTCGGTCTATGTGCCGCTCGCCGGTCTCGACGTGTCGTCAGGCGCGCGCGCAGGGCTCACCTCGTTCCTGTCAGGCATCGCGCGGCAGGTCGTGTCGAAGAATGTAACGATCAACAATCTGCTGCCTGGCTCGATCGACACGGACCGTCTGCGCGGCCCCGGGCCTGCCAACGAGACTGAGGAAGAGCGCAAGAAGAGGCTCTCTGCAAACATCCCCGCCAAACGCCTCGGCACGCCGGAGGAGTTCGGCCAGGTCTGCGCCTTCTTCTGCTCGGTGCACGCGGGCTATCTGACCGGCCAGAACATCCCGATCGACGGCGGCAGCTACACGAGCGCGTTCTGACGCGACGGATGGAACCG
>DATJTE010000062.1:0-46058 GCA_035503715.1 Rhizobiaceae bacterium
GGTACCGGCATCATCCTGCCGCGTGGTTTTGTCATCAAGCGTGGCGTCATCATGCCCAAGCTTGGGGCACGGCCGGCGGATCTTCCCCCGTTCACGGGGGAAGGGGACCACGCGGAGCGTGGTGTAGGGGGCATCGTGGAAGCACCCGCGCGGCGCACCCCGTCCCTCCCCCTGTTCGATCCGCGAAAGCGATTTTTCTACGTCCGCCCGGCGCGAAACCGCGGCGTGCCGCGCATCAGCGACCCCGCCGCTGGCGCACGCCTCTCCATCCCGGTCAGGCAACCACCCTTGCCCGGCGGTCGCGTCAGCGCGGCGCGCATCCACCGGCGTCTCGCAACCCTTGCCGCAGCCCTTGACGATCTGCCGGGTCAGGCAAAACGTTTCGCACGGCTGAGGGCCTTACGCCTTGCCGCCCGCGCCCGCGAGAGGGAGCGTGAGGTTTCAGGCGCACCGACCCCGCATCCCCGGCCACGCTCGCTGCATGTCTGGCCGCTGCGTCCCGGCCACCCGCCCGGCTGGCAGCGCCGGCCGAAGCACGAGATCGACGAGGTCCTGAAGGACCTCCAATTTTTCGCCCTCGAAGTGCTGGAACAGCCAGACACCTCATGATGGGACATGGCCGTCCAGATTTGGCGCAGAACGCGGAACCGAATTTTCCGCCACGACCGCGCGCGCCTGCTGCACTACTGCCCTGTCCATGCCCCACTGCCCGCGCCTCACTTCCGACACGGCCTGTCGTTGTCTTTTCGCGGAGCTAACCTAGTGTCCCGACAACCATCGCCGGAGCCGCTTCATGAGTAATGCCTTCGCGTCTCTCGCGCGTCGCCTTGCAACCGGCCTGCTCGCCGCCCAGTTTGTGCTGATTGCCGCGCCGTACGCCCACGCCCAGCAGGAGGACGCTCCGGCCCAGCCCGCCGTCGAGCTCACGCCGGCCGAAGCCGCCTTCGAGAAGCGTATCCGCGAGGCGTATGCCGCGATGGGCGTCGAGGGCAAGTTCGAGGAAGCCTACAAGCAGCTCCGCGCCACGCTGATCGAACTGGCGCGCACCGATCTCTTCGCCTTCACCGTCAGGAAATACACCGAGGCTGGCCAGCTCTTCCACCAGAACGGTTTGGGCGAGGAGTCGGAGGCAGTCTTCAGCGAGGGCGAGCAGATTCGCGCCATGAACGAGGACGTGAAGGAGCGCCCCGACTTCTACCTCGCTTACGCCAACTTCAAGGTCGCCGCGCGCGACTTCAATCGTATCGTGCCGCTGTTCACGACGGCGACCAATCTCTACGCGCAATATTACGGCACGGAGTCGCGTGAGGTGATGAACGCCAACGACCTGATGGCCGTGGCGCTCGGCGACATCGGCCAGTTCGGAACGTCGGCCAACCTCATGCTCGCGAACTACGAACTCGCACTGAAAAGCTTCGGTCCGGACGAAGCGCTTGTCTGGCGGCTTGCCAACAACCTCGCCGACACGCTGCGCAACATCGGCGCCCCGGGTCAGGCGCTCGAATATGACCGCATGGTGCTGGAGAAGCGCACGGCCTATTACGGTCGCGACCATTTCAACGTGCTGGTGAGCGCCAACAACACCGCGCAGGACTACCTCGACCTCGGCGACTACGCTGCCGCGCTCAGCCATTTCGAACTGAACCGGCAGATCGCGATTGCACTCAGGGAGCGCGATCCCGGGCTGGAGCCTCAGGCGGACGCGTGGATCCTCTATACGCGGCTGGCGGCTGGCGAGCAGCCGTTCGACGACAAGACCATTGCGACGATGGAAGCGCTCGTTCTCGATGCCGATTATCCCGCCATGTTGAGCTACAAGGCCGCGCGCCTTCTGGCAGACCATTTCAAGCAGGCGGGCGACGCGGCCCGCGGCATGAAACAGCTCGAAAACGCGCTGAGCATCGCCAGCGCGGAGATGAGCCCGACACATCCCTATGCCTTCGAGACACGGCGCGTGATCGCCAACGCCAAAGGCGCGACGGACGCCGCGTTCGCGGCGAAGGAGTATGCAAACCTCGACACCGAGATGATCCGCTGGATCGCGATGCAGGTGATGTTCGCCGGCAATCGCGATTTCGCCGAAGCGACCCGCGCGCTCGCCGATGACATGCTCTACGACTACGCGCTGTTTGCCGAAAAGGACGTGGCAAGCGTCCCGGCCTTCGCCGACGCCGCGCGGCGCTGGCCCTCGCTCGAGGATGGCCGCCGCGACACGCTGCGCAAGCTGATGCGGCTCGTCGACCCCAAGGACGAAGACATGAAGGCGCGGCTGCGCGAGCTCCTGCACATGTCGCTCATGAACCAGGAGATCTTCTCTGCCGGCACCGACGATGCGCTCGGGCACACGAATCTCGACGCGATGAAGGGTAAGGAAGACCAGATCAACACGCTGATTGCCGAACGCTACAAGTTCGGTCAGGCCGATCTCGACGTGCCGCTGCCGCTCGCCAGCAAACTGCTGGACGACAACGAAGCACTGGTCTCGTATTTCATCACGCGCAAATGGCGCGCCGACCGGCAGAGCGCCGAGCCGTTCGACGATGTGCGGCTCTATGCGATCGTCTGGCGCAAGGATGCGGAACCAAAACTTCGCTACCTCGGCGATCCGCGCGAGATCGTTGCGCACAAACCGACAGTGCAGGTGGCCGCACTTCCCAAGGCGGAGACGGCGGCGCGCGGCGCCGTGCCGATCGGCCAGATGGATGCGGTCTTCGGCGGCCTCTACGGCACGCTCATCGCGCCGCTCGATGCCGACCTCCTTGGCGCCGACACGCTTTTCGTCATCCCCGACGGACAACTGTTCGCGGTGCCGTTTTCGCTGCTGGCGGATGACAAGGGCCGGTCGCTCGAAGAGCGCTTCAGCATCCGGTTGCTGACGCGCCCGGAAGCGCTCTACAACATTCGCTCCGAGCAGAAACTGGCGGCCGGCGGCCGCGCCATTCTCGCCGGCGGTCTCGACTACGCGAATGGCGCGGAGAAGGGCGCCGATCCGTTGCCCGGCACGCTGAAGGAAGTCGATACGATCGCAGCACTCCTGCGCGCAAAGTCGCTCGCCTCCGATCTGCTGACAGGAGACTCAGCCACGGAGCCGGTGCTTCGCGAGGCCATGGAGCGTGCCACGGTCGCGCACCTCGCCACCCACGGCTCCTACGGCAGTCCGAAGAATGGCGGCGCGAGCAATGTCGACACGCTCTGGCAGAGCGACGTGATCCTGTCGAAGTCGGGCGACAAACGGTCGATGACGCGCGACGACAAAGACGGACGGCTCTACGCCTACGAGTTGATGACGTGGGACCTGTCGAAGCTCGATCTGCTTGTGCTCTCGGCGTGCGACACGGGCCGCGGCGACGAAACCTTCGTCGGCGGCCTGCGCGGCCTTCCGACGGCCATCAACATCGCCGGCGCGCGCCGCTCGCTGCTCACCCTGTGGCCCGTCGCGGACGAAGGCACAGCCAATTTCATGACGCGCTTCTACGAGCATCTTGCCGCCGGCATGACCTATGCGGAGGCGCTGCGCCAGACGCGTCGCGACGCGATTGGCGGCACGGTCGCCGGCGCCGGGAGCCCGCAGGTCTGGGCAGCGTTCGTCATGTTCGAGAACTAGGCGCCGCAACACGAGCAGCCCTCCTCTCCCCCGGGCAGGGGGAGAGGTGGTTCGCGAAGCGAACCGGTGAGGGGGTGCTTTGCAACTGAGCGCCGAGAGTTATGCGATCAATCTCGTTGGCCATGACGAGGGTGAGGACAGCGCCACGCCAAAACGAAAAAGGCGGCCCGAAGACCGCCTTGAAACTGTCGCAGACCGACCCGGCTTACGCCTTGACGTCTTCCTTGGCCTTCTCGACGGCGAGCTGCTCGGCGGCCGCGACCTTCTCGGCCTCGAGCTTCGCCTTCTCGGCCGCCAGAGCCTCGCGCTCGGAATCGTTCAGCTTTTTGGCGCGCACGCCGGTGTTCTCGACGATGCGGGCCGACTTGCCGCGGCGATCGCGCAGGTAATAGAGCTTGGCACGGCGAACCTTGCCGCGGCGGACGATCTCGACGCCCTCGACCATCGGCGAGTAGATCGGGAACACGCGCTCCACGCCTTCGCCGTAGGAAATCTTGCGGACGGTGAAATTCTCATGCAGGCCCGAACCGGCACGGGCGATGACGACGCCCTCATAGGCCTGCACGCGGGTGCGCGTGCCTTCGGTGACGCGCACATTGACGCGCACCGTGTCGCCGGGGCTGAATTCGGGAAGCGTGCGCTTGGCTTCGATTTTCGCGGCCTGTTCGGCCTCGAGCTGACGGATGAGATCCATCGCAATTACCTCTTCTTTGTTCTTCCGACAGCCAGAGCGCCCAACGCTTGCGCAGCAGTATCTAGACCGCTAGCGCTATGCCGCACCCCTAGGAGTGGCCCGGCAGGGGCGAATTCACCGTTCTTGGTTAGACTGGTTGGGGAGCTGGTTTTTGCACCATTTCCCCGGTTTCGCGCGGCCAATTACACGTTTCCGTTGGGTTTGTCACCCGTCCGGCGCCAGATTTTCTGGCTCTAAAGTCGCAGGGCTCAACGCCTTGCCTCGCCTGGCCGCCTTTCATACACCCGTTCCGGATTTCACGGAAACCAGGCCAATATGACGATTCTCGAGGCGATTCTGCTGTTTCTGTCGGGCGTTTTGACCGGCATGATCAATGCCGTGGCCGGTGGCGGCACGTTTCTCTCGTTCGGTGCGCTCACGTTGGCGGGCATCCCACCGGTTGTCGCCAACGCGACCTCCTCGATCACCCAGTTTCCCGGCTATGTGACCTCGACGCTCGCCTATTGGGACGACTTCAAGACGTTCTGGCGCGGCGCACTCGCTTTGGCCCTGGCGTCTATCCTCGGCTCGCTGCTCGGCGCCTGGATCCTGTTGCAGCTCGACAATCCGGAATTCCGCGCCCTCGTGCCGTGGCTGCTGGTTGCGGCAACGGTCCTCTTCGCCGCCGGGCCGTACCTCAAGCCGACGCCGAAACCCGGACAGGAGGCCGCGGTCGGCGGGGTTTTCGGCTGGATCCTGCAGTTCATCACCGCGATCTATGGCGGCTTTTTCGGCGCCGGCATGGGCGTGATGATGCTCGCTACCCTCGGCTTGTCGCAGCAGGGCGACTATCACCGCCTGAATGCGCTGAAGAACATGCTGGCTGTCTTCATCGCCGCGGTCGCGATCATTGTCTTCGTCTGGGGCGGCGTGGTCGCCTGGCCGCAGGCGATTGTCATGATCCCCGGCGTTGCGATTGGCGGCTGGAGCGGCGTCTGGGTCGCCAAGCGCGTGCCGCAAAAATACATGCGCTGGTTCGTGATCGTCGTCGGCCTGCTGCTCGCGGTGTATTACTTCGTCGCGGATTGAGTCCGCCTCCGCCGCAGGCCGACACCTCGCAAAATACGCCGAGTCTCCTAAGTTGCTCGCCAAGCGAAATTCATGGAGACTTTGCATATGCCAGAACATGCAGTCGTAATTGCCGGCGCAGGCCCGACGGGGCTGATGCTGGCAGGCGAGTTGGCGTTGGCCGGCATCGACGTCGCCATTGTCGAACGCCGCCCGAACCAGGACGTCGCCGGGTCGCGCGCTGGCGGCCTCAGCGCGCGCACGCTCGAAGTTCTCGATCAGCGCGGCATCGTCGACCGGTTCCTGGCGGCAGGTCAAATCGCGCAAGTCACCGGCTTCGCGGTCACGCGTCTGGACATCAGCGATTTTCCGACCCGGCACAATTACGGGCTGGCGCTGCGGCAGAAGCACATCGAGCGCCTCCTCGCCGGCTGGGTCGAAGAACTGGCGGTGCCGATCTATCGCAGCCGTGACGTAACAGGCTTTGAGCAGGACGATGCCGGCGTCAGCATCAAACTGTCCGATGGCGCATCGCTTCGAGCAGCCTACCTCGTCGGCTGCGACGGAGGTCGCAGTCTTGTTCGCAAAGTTGCCGGGATCGAGTTTAAAGGATGGGATGCGACGACGAGCAGCATCCTCGCCGAGGTCGAGGTGGCCGAGGAGCCGCCTCTCGGCGTCCATCGCACGGCGCTTGGCATCCACGCCTTCGGCCGGGAGGAATACGAAATTCGCGACGGCAAGATCATCTTTGCCACGGAAGGCCCCGTTGGCGTCATGGTGACTGAAAAGGATACCGGCGCCACGACCGAGCCTACGCTCGGCGATATCAAGGAAGCACTCGTCGCGGCATGTGGAACCGACTACGGAATTCACAGTCCGACCTGGATTTCGAGGTTCACCGACGCGACGCGGCAGGCGACGGCTTACCGCAAGGGGCGAGTTTTTCTGGCAGGCGATGCCGCGCATGTGCATTCGCCGGTTGGCGGACAAGGCCTCAATACCGGTGTGCAGGATGCGGTGAACCTGGGGTGGAAGCTGGCGCAAGTATTGAAAGGAACATCGCCCGAAAGCTTGCTCGATAGCTATCACGCGGAGCGTCACCCGTTGGCGGCGCGCGTGTTGCGCACGACGATGGCGCAGGTGGCTTTGCAACGCACCGACGATCGCACGGATGCCTTGCGTGATATTGTTATGGAACTGCTCGGCATGGAGGAGCCTCGGAAGCGCATTGCAGCGGAGATGTCGGGGCTTGGCATCCGCTATGACTTCGGCGGACAGCACCCGCTCGTCGGTCGCCGCATGCCCGATCTCGATCTGGTTGCGCCCGACGGTCCTGTGCGTGTCTTCACGCTTCTCAAAGACGCGCGGCCGGCAATGTTGAATCTAGGCGCACCCGAGAGCCTCGACATCACGCCGTGGCTCGATCGCGTTCAACTGTTGTACGCGAAGCATGACGGCCCCTGGGAGTTGCCCGCGCTGGGCTCCGTCCCCGCTCCGACGGCAGTTCTGATCAGGCCCGACGGATACGTGGCATGGGTGGGCGAGGGAACGCAAGATGGTCTTCAGGACGCGATGACGAAATGGTTCGGGCCGTCGGACCAACGAAAGGAAAAACGCGTCAGCTCTTAGTCCGGCTTCGGATCAGATCCGGGCGGCGCTCGGCTGTCAGTTTTTCCGCTTCCTCGCGCCGCCATTTAGCAATCTTCGCGTGATTGCCTGAAACAAGCACGTCGGGAATGCTGATGCCTTCGAACTCCGCTGGCCTCGTGAAGTGCGGATGCTCGAGCAGCCCGTCCTCGAAGCTCTCATGCTCTCCCGACGCCTCATTTCCCATGACGCCCGGCAAGAGCCGCACAACAGCATCGAGCAGAACGAGCGCCGCCGGCTCGCCGCCTGACAAGATGTAGTCGCCGATCGAGACCTCCTCGAGCTGCCGCCCGTCGATCACCCGCTGGTCGACGCCCTCGAACCGGCCGCAGACGATCACGGCGCCCGGCCCTGCCGCCAGCTCGCGCACCCGCGCCTGCGTCAGCGGCTTGCCGCGCGGGCTCATCAGCAATCTTGGCCGAGGATCGTTATCCGGCGAAGCATGATCGATCGCCTTGGCCAGAATATCGGCGCGCATCACCATGCCGGCGCCGCCGCCGGCCGGCGTGTCGTCCACCGTGCGATGTCTGTCGGTAGCGAAGTCGCGGATCTGCATAGCCTCGAGCGACCATGTGCCTTCGGCCAGCGCCTTCCCGGCGAGCGACAGGCCGAGAGCGCCCGGAAACATTTCGGGATAGAGCGTCAGAACCGTCGCGCGAAAACTCACCGGTTGCCTCCGGCATCAGCCGGTCCGCGCGGCCGGCACGTTGCGTTGAACCGCTGCGGCTGCCCGGGCACGGCATCGTCATCCTCATCGTCGACCAGCCCGGCAGCGATTGGATCGATCGTGACAAAACCGCCGCGCACATCGACCGCGGGGACAGCCGCCTTGCTGAACGGGATCATCCGGTCCTCCCGTCCGCCAAGCGCGATTTCCAGAATGTCGCCGCCGCCATAGTTCAGAACGGCCTTTACCCGACCGATCTCCGCGCCTGCGGCATCACGCACGACCAGGCCGACGAGATCGGCATGGTAGAATTCGTCATCGTCGGCGGTATCGGGCAGGTTCTCGCGCTCCACGAACAGTGCCGTGCCGTTCAGCGCTTCGGCAGCGTTGCGGTCGTTCACGCCCTTCAGCCGCACCACCGCTACTTCACCCTGCGGCCGCACACTCTGCACGTCGAAGCGGCGACCATCCGCGGCAAACAGCGGACCGTAATCACCAAGTGCGGCCGGATCACCGGTGAACGTTTTCACACGCACCTCGCCCTTGATGCCGTGCGCGGCGCCGATCACCGCCATCTGGACGGGGTTGTTGAGCTGCTTCATCGATTGCTGCGCTTAATGTCTCGGCTGGTCGGATGCCAGCCGCTTGCCAGTCATCTCGAATCCGATCGCCTTCATTACTGCAAGCGTCGTTTCAAGTGTCGGGTTGCCGTTTTCGCTCAGCGATTTGTAGAGCTGCTCACGTGCCAGCCCGGTTTCACGGGCGATTTTTGTCATCCCTTTCGCGCGCGCCACGACACCGAGTGCCCGCGCGATATGATGCGAGTCCCCGGTCTCGAAAGCATCAGCGAGAAACACCTCTATCGCTTCATCGCTCTTGAGTGCATCGGCGGGGTCATAATCGTGGAATGTTTCAGCCATCTCTGTCCCAATCTGCTGCGATCTTTTTCGCCAGACGAATGTCCCGATCCTGACTACCCTTGTCACCACCGCAGAGCAGGATGATCAATTCCTGACCGCGTCGCTTGAAGTTGATCCGGTAGCCCGGGCCATAATGTATCCGCAGCTCGCTGATCCCTTCTCCGACAGGCGACACGTCACCTTCAAGGCCGTTGGCCAAGCGGAACAGTCTGGCAGCGATGAAAGCCCTTGCTTTTTGGTCCCTGAGCTTGGCTTCCCACTTTCGGAAGGTTTCGCTCTGTTTGATTTGGACCATCGGTCGATTGTAATTTAAGAATTACAGACCGTCAAATCATCCGCTTGCCAATTGTTTAGTGTTGCTGGTCAAAATCGGCAGCGAATCGTCGATCAGAATGATGCAGCAGGCCGAACCCTTTCTCATCTCCGCGGCGCCGGACCTCCAGGCGGCCCGCGAGGCGTGGCTGAAAATGCTTGGCCGCGAGCGGCGGCTGGCGGCGCTTACCCTTGACGCCTATGAACGCGATACGCGCCAGTTCCTGCAGTTTCTCACCGGCCATGTCGGCGGACCGCCAGCGCTCGCCGATATCGGCAATCTGCGGCCAGCCGATCTGCGTGCCTTCCTGGCGCATCGCCGCTCGGGCGGCGCCAGCGCCCGCACGCTGGGACGCGGACTGGCGGGCATCCGCTCCTTCATCCGCTTCCTGGAACGCCGCGGACTGGCCAACGCCGCGGGCGCGGCGGCACTGCGCGCACCAAAACAGCCGAAATCGCTGCCAAAACCGTTGACCGCGGTCGATGCGCGCAAGGTGGTATCGGCGAGCGAACAGCTTGCCGAGGAGCCTTGGATCGCCGCACGCAACGCCGCGGTGCTGACGCTGCTTTATGGCTCAGGCCTGCGCATCTCCGAGGCGCTCGGCCTCAACGCTGCAGAACTGGCGAGCGACCGTGATCATGTGATCCGGGTTACCGGCAAGGGCGGCAAGACGCGGCTTGTCCCGATCCTGCCGGTCGCGCTGAAGGCGGTCGCGGAATACCGAAAGCTCTGCCCGTTCGACCTCGACCCGAAAGGACTGTTGTTCCGGGGCGCCAAGGGCGGTCCGTTGGCGCCCGCGATCATCCAGCGCGAGATGCAGAAAATGCGCTCCGCACTCAACCTGCCCGACACGGCGACGCCGCACGCACTGCGTCATTCCTTTGCCACGCATCTGCTCGGGCGCGGCGGCGACCTGAGGACCATCCAGGAACTGCTCGGCCATGCGAGCCTGTCGACAACCCAGGTCTACACTGGCGTCGATACGGCGAGGCTGCTGGAAATCTACGACAAGGCGCATCCGCGCGCCTGATCCGGCGTGTTAGCGAACCCTTAACCCAACATGCCCGTCGGATTTAACGGTTTGGCTGCACTTTTCCCCTAGCTGTCAGGGTGATGAAACGAGCCATTGCCATAGCCGATCGCTACGCGCCGCTTGCGCTGAAGCTGCTGGCGGCAGCCAATGTGCTGTTTTTCCTGACGTTTCTTGCATTTCTGGTTATCGCCGCCGGGCGCGCGCAAGCAGAAACTCTTCCAGCCTGCACCGGAGAGGACATGTTGGCAGCACTTGCCGCCGACGATCCCGGTGGCCTTAAAGCCATCGAGGCTGAGGCGGCCAAGACCCTCAATGGCAAGGGCCTCCTCTGGAAGATCGAAAAGGACGTCCTCGAGCCGTCCTTTCTGTTTGGCACGATGCACATGACCGACCCGCGCGTGACCGATCTGACACCGGCAGCGCGCGCAGCATTCGAGACGTCCGGCACGGTGGTGATCGAGACGACCGATGTGCTTGATCAGGCCAAGATGGCTCAGGCGATGCTGGCTGAGCCCGACCTGATGATGTTCACCGACGATACGACGCTGATGTCGCTGTTGTCGCCCGAGGATCGCGCCGTCGTCGAGGCCGGCCTCAAGGAGCGCGGCATACTCCTCTCCAGCGTCAACAAGATGAAGCCGTGGATCATTTCCGCCATGGTGGCGCTGCCTGCATGCGAACTGGCGCGTAAGGCGGCGGGCGCACCGGTGCTCGACGTGAAGCTCGCCGAGGACGCAAAGCGCGAGAACAAGAATCTCGCCGGCCTGGAAACCGTTTCGGATCAGCTTCACGCCATGGCGTCGCTGCCGATGGAGTTCCATCTCCAGGGCCTCGTCGAAACGATCCGGCTCGGCGACACGACGGACGACGTGATAGAGACGATGGTCGTGCTTTATGAGCGCGAGGAGACCGGCATGTTCTGGCCGCTGTTTCGCGCCGCGCTCCCGTCGGCCGAGAATGACGACATGGGCTATGCCGCCTTCGAACAGGCGATGATCACGAATCGCAACAAGACGATGGCGAAAAGTGCTCAGCCCATCCTGGCCGCGGGCAACGCATTCATCGCGGTCGGCGCGCTGCATCTGCCCGGTCCGGATGGGCTCGTCGAGCAGTTCCGCAAAGCCGGCTACACGGTCACCGCCGTCAGCGGCGTGTAGATCAGGCGGCAGCGACCTGCCGCAGCATCGCCGGGACGATGATGCGGTGAAACGGTTTCACCACGGCGAGATAGACCCGGCCAAACAGATTGTGCGTCTGAAAGACCGTTGACGCGGTTACTTCCTGCCGGTCCTCGCCAAGTTGCGTAACGTCGATCACGACTCGGAAATCGAGATGGCGGTCGTTCAGGCCGAGCACGATACGCTCCGGCGCCTGGCTGATCACCGGAAAGAAGCCAATCACCGAACTCTTGGATTGCTTCGGCGCCGTCACCAGCCGGAACGGCCGCACGATGGCATTCCGCAAAGCCATCAGCGCCGATATCCAGCGCGGCACCCGTCCGAAGGCGCGTTGCGCGGCGCCTGCCGCATCCAGCGCCTGGCCGCTGACGGTCAGCGCGTAACTGTCGGCGAATTGCGCGCCGGGCAGAACATGCTCGGGATGTTCGAATGGTTTTTCGACCGGTCTGGACGCCATGTGATCGCCTCGATCGCGATCCTATCGAGAATCCCGAGCGAGTGACCGTGGCAGAGCGTCGCTGCGCCATCTTGGCCGGCGGTCGATCACAAGAAAGCGTGATTTGGCCCGAAGGGAGGCTGCTGTTACCTTCTGCGTGTCGCAAACAATGTAGGGAAGTTTGACATGACCAAAGCCCTGTTGGTTGCCGCCGCGCTCGGCTTCACGATCTCCTCCGCGAGCGCTTGCGAGTTTATGCGTTCAGCCAAGAAGCTCGACACGACGACCACTGCCAGCACCCAGACGGAAAACATGTCGGCGCCGGTGGTGACCCCGGAAGAGCAGGCTTCCGTCAAGAAGCCGCTTTCTAAGGAAGACGACAGCTAAGCTAACCTCCAGTCCCGGTCGGCCCCGGGAAGGGCGCGCGAATTGTGTTCGTGCGCCTTTTTGTTGCGGCGCACCCCGTTCTGCGGCCATGCAACCGATCCGCCTTTCGCGCGTTTTAAAAGCATCGACTTCAAAAAACGGAGAGCGACCATGGCTGATCCTGCCCGCAAATTTGACGAGCGTCCGGACATGAGAGATCCGGCCGCGCCGCTTTCGCCCGATCCGCGCATCGCGGCGAATGACCCCTATGTGAATAACAACGTCGTTGAACGCGGCACCGGCAATGGCGTGATCATCGCCGCCGTTCTCCTCGTTCTCGCAGTAATTGCGTTCTTCATCTTCGGCCCTGGCGTGAGCGGTGATCCGGCCGCGCCGCCAGCCACCACGACTGAAGAGCCAGCAGCGCCCGCGCCTGATGCGACGGCTCCGGCTGCACCTGCCGATCCGGCGACTCCGGCCCCGGATGCAACTGCTCCTGCGGCTCCGGCTGACCCGGCAACGCCTGCTCCGGATGCTTCCGCTCCGGCCGAACCGGCTCCGGCCCCGGCTGAGCCTGCTCCGGTAGAGCCCGCACCGGCTCAGTAACGGCTAGTCTGACAAACGAAACGGCCCGCCATTGGCGGGCCGTTTTCTGTTTGCACCAACGATCACATATGGATCGGTTTGGCGAAGGTGGCGAGCGCGGCCTCCTTCACGGCTTCCGACATGGTCGGGTGCGCGTGGCAGGTGCGCGCCAGATCCTCCGACGAGCCGCCGAACTCCATCAGCACCGCCGCCTCGTGGATCATCTCGCCGGCGCCGAAGCCGACGATGTGCGCGCCAAGCACGCGGTCGGTCGTCTTGTCTGCCAGGATTTTGACAAAGCCGTCGGTCGCGTTCATGGCGCGCGCGCGTCCGTTTGCGCTGAAGGGGAATTTGCCGGCCTTGTACTCGATGCCGGCCTTCTTCAATTCCTCTTCCGTCTTGCCGACGGATGCGACTTCCGGACTTGTGTAGACGACGCTCGGGATGACGTCGTAGTTCACGTGGCCCGCCTGACCGGCGATGGTCTCCGCGACCGCGACGCCTTCGTCCTCCGCCTTGTGCGCGAGCATCGGCCCGGCGATCACATCGCCGATTGCATAGATGCCGTCGACATTGGTCTTGAGGTGAGCATCGGTCTTCACGCGGCCGCGCTCGTCGAGTTCGACTCCCGCCTCCTTCAGGCCGAGCCCTTCCGTGTACGGCTTGCGTCCCGTCGCGACGAGCACGGCGTCCGCCTCGATCGTTTCCGCCGCTCCGCCCTTCACCGGCTCGAAGGTGACCGTCGCGCCTTTCTTCGACTTGGCGACACCCGTTACCTTGGCGCCGAGTTTGAACTCGATGCCCTGCTTGCCAAGCATGCGCTGGAACTGCTTGGCCACCTCGCCGTCCATGCCGCCGAGAATCGTATCGAGGAACTCGACGACCGTGACCTTGGCGCCGAGCCGCGCCCATACTGAGCCAAGCTCCAGCCCGATCACACCGCCGCCGACAACGACGAGATTGCCCGGCACTTTTGCGAAGTCGAGCGCGCCGGTGGACGAGACGATCACCTTCTCGTCGAACTCGACCTTGACGCCCGGGATGCCGGCGACGTCGGAGCCGGTGGCGATGACGATGTTCTTCGTCTCGACCTCCTGCGCCTTGCCATCCTCGCCGGTGACCGACACTTTGCCCGCGCCCAGAATTTTCCCCGTGCCGCGCAGCACGTCGATCTTGTTTTTCTTCATCAGAAAATCGAGACCCTTGGTGTTCTGGTCCACAACATTGGTCTTGTGCGCGAGCATGTTTTTCAGATTGAGCTTCGGTGCCCCGACATCGATGCCGAGCACTTCCAGCCCATGCCCGGCTTCAGCGAATTTCTCCGACGCATGCAGCAGAGCCTTGGACGGAATGCAGCCGACATTCACGCAGGTGCCGCCATGCGTGTCGCGCTTCTCGACCACCGCCGTCTTCAGCCCGAGCTGCGCGGCCTTGATGGCGCAGACATATCCGCCAGGGCCAGTTCCGATCACGACGACATCATAAGCCATGCTGCAGTTCCTTCTAGTTCGGTCTAGCGGCCGCCGCTGACATCCAAAATCGCGCCCGTCGTATAGGACGCTTTATCGGACAAAAGCCAGATTATGGCTTCGGCGATCTCGCGCGGTTCGCCCGGCCGCTTCATCGGTATCGCGGAGGCGACACGTTGAGCACGATCCGGCTGTCCGCCGGATGCGTGAATTTCGGTAGCGATCGTTCCCGGGCGCACGACGTTAACGCGTATTTTTTCCTCGGCAACTTCACGCGCCAATCCGACGGTGAAAGTGTCGATCGCGCCTTTTGCGGCGGCATAATCGACATATTCTCCCGGGCTGCCGAGGACGGCCGCAACCGAAGAAACATTGACGATCGCGCCGCCGCGACCGCCATGCTTCGTCGACATCCGCTTCACCGCCTCGCGCGCACAGAGAAGCGAACCGACGACATTGATCCGGAACATACGGTCCATCCGGTCGCCGCTCATCTCGTCCAGCCGCGCCTTGCGGTCGACGACACCTGCATTGTTGACCAGGCCGTCGAGACGTCCCCAGCGCTCGTCGATTGCGGCGAACATCGCCATGACATCTGCTTCCACGCCCACATCGGCCTTCACGACGAACGCGTCACCGCCGGCCGCGACGATGCGATCGACGACCGACTGCGCAGCGCTTTCATTGCTTGTGAAGTTCACGGCGACGCGCCAGCCGTCCTGCGCGGCGAGCACTGCCGTCTCGGCGCCTATGCCACGGCCGCCGCCGGTAACGAGAAGCGTCTTGCCGGCACTCATTCCTGGCAGCCACTCATCGAAAAAAGATCCCACGGCACCGCGTCGAGTCCCGCCGCCCTGTACGAAGCGTGCCGGACGACGTCGTGACCAAGACCGGCGAAGAGAAGCTGTTCGGGCGCGGGCTTGCCCTCGACCGGCATGAGACCAAGGGTGCCCTTGTCGAGCGAATAGACCGGGCCTTCCCAAACGGTGCAGGCCTCGATCTCGGCGCCCGTCACATCGCCGTCAGGGCATTGGTGCGTGAGTTGCGCGAAAGGGCGCTCCGGCGCCTCCGTCCACATGACGATGCCGTCGTAGACAAGGCCCTCGCCCACCAGCATCCTGAACCGGTTGGTCACGGCAGCACTTTCGACGACCGGCGTGAACTCGACCGCCGCGACGCTGTCGCCGTCGGCATAGGTCGCGAGTTCGATCGGGCAGGCGGCCAATGCAGGGCCGGCAAGCCCCGCAGCGAGCGCCGCAGCTGGCAGTCGGATGAACCTCAAGGCTGACTGTCCTTCAAAGCTGCTTCCACGTCGGCGGCAAAGCTGTACCAGGCGAACGTCGAGAAGCGCTCGAGCCAGTCCTGATTGGCCATGCAGTCTGCCGCCGCGGCCGCGCGGTCGGACGGCGGTGAATACAGTGCGCGGGAGAGCGCGCCGTCCAGGAAGGGCCCATAGGAGTCGGCCCCGAAACCGGCGGCGACAAGTGTCTGCGCAGCTTGCGCGACGAGGCCGTTCCAGTCCGTGAAAGCAGCAAGAAAGTTCTGCGGATCGAACAGAGAGATGCACACCAGCATGCGCTTCTGCTTGGGCAAAGCGTCCTCGACAACCGCCCGCACAGCGCCGAGACGGGCATCCTGCACACCCGGTTCGACGATCTTGATCTCGTTCAAACCGAGCACGGTACGGTGAAAGTCTGGCCAGTTCGTACCCGCCGGCACGCCGGAATAGAGCATCACCTGCTCGCTCGCGCAGTCCGCTGTCGTCAACACGATCGGCGCGGAAAGGCGGGACTGCAATGTCGCGGCGACACTCGTGCTGATGCCTGCACCCTTAAGCGATTCGATGAGAAGCGCGGCGCCCTGCTCCCATTCGCCGGGACGCTTGTCCGCCGCCGCGCAGGTCTCGTAGGCGGCGCGCATGTCGATGACCGCCTCGACATAGGCGGTCATGACAATCGGCAGGTCGGTAGCGCTGAACCCGCGCTGCTGCGCCAGCGCAGGCGTCGTCGCCGCCAGCACTGCGCCAAGGCCAATCGTCCGGATCAGGCGAGCGAACATCGGCACGATCCTCCGCTGAAGGCGATCTCTTTACAGGTCGAGCACCAGCCGCTCGGGATCCTCCAGGCTTTCCTTGACACGCACCAGGAATGTCACGGCCTCTTTGCCGTCCACGATGCGGTGATCGTAGGAGAGCGCCAGATACATCATCGGACGGATGACAATCTGGCCGTTCACCGCCACCGGCCGCTCCTGGATCTTGTGCATGCCGAGAATGCCGGATTGCGGCGCATTCAGGATCGGCGTCGACATCAGTGAGCCGTAGACGCCGCCATTGGAGATCGTGAACGTGCCGCCCTGCATGTCGGCGACCGTCAGCTTGCCGTCGCGCGCCGCGATACCCAGCCGGCCGATCTCCTTCTCGATCTCGGCGATCGACATCTGGTCCGCGTCGCGCACCACGGGCACGACGAGGCCCTTGTCGGTGCCGACCGCCACGCCGATGTGGGCGTAGTTCTTGTAGATGATGTCGGCGCCATCGATCTCGGCGTTGACGGCAGGGATTTCCTTCAACGCATGCGTCACCGCCTTGGTGAAGAAGCCCATGAAACCGAGCTTCACGCCGTGCTTTTTCTCGAACACATCCTTGTACTTGGTGCGAAGATCCATCACCGCCTTCATGTCCACCTCGTTGAAGGTGGTAAGCATGGCGGCTGTCGACTGCGCATCCTTGAGACGCCGCGCGATCGTCTGCCGCAGCTTGGTCATGCGCACGCGCTCTTCGCGCACTTCATCCTGTTCCGTGGACGGCGCACGCGCTGCGGCCGGCGCCTTCGTGTCGGCGCGCGGCGTTTCGGCAGGCTGTGACGGCGCGCCCTTGGCGATCGCGTCGAGCACGTCGCCCTTCAGCACCTGGCCGCGCTTGCCGGAACCCTGCACCTGATCCGTTGCGATGTTCGCCTCGGCCATCAGCTTCGCGGCTGACGGCGCGGGCGGCATCTTGCGCTCCTCGATGGGGGTATCGCCTGCGATCGCGCCGCTCTTCTTGGCCGCTTCCTTGGTCGTCGAAGCGCCGGACGCTCCTGCCGCCTGCGCAACCGCGGCGTCCTTCTTCGGCTCATCCTTCGCTTCCGCCTTGGCCTCGGCCTTCGCAGCCGGCTTCGCGGCTCCAGCGCCATCCGAAATCGAACCAAGGACGGCGCCGACATTCACCGTGTCGCCTTCCTTGACGCTGATCTCGGCCAGCGTGCCGGAGGCAGGCGCCGGCACCTCGACCGTCACCTTATCGGTTTCGAGCTCGACCAGCGGCTCATCGGCCTTGATCGCATCGCCGGCCTTCTTGAACCACTTGCCGACGGTCGCCTCGGTAACGGATTCGCCGAGGGTCGGAACCTTGATTTCGGTAGCCATCTGCTTGCCTGATCCTTGGTTTGCCTGGTGGTTTTCTATTCGCCGAGCGCGTCGTCGAGCAGTTGCTGGAGCTGCGCGAGATGCTTCGACATCAGTCCGGTCGCCGGCGACGCCGCCGCCGGTCTGCCGGTATATCTAACGCGCTGATGCTTGGCGTCGATGTGGGCGAGCACCCATTCGAGATACGGGTCGATGAACGACCAGGCGCCCATATTCTTCGGCTCTTCCTGACACCACACCATCTCGGCGTTGCGGAAGCGCGAGAGTTCTGTGATCAGCGCCTTGGCCGGGAACGGATAGAGTTGCTCGACGCGCAGCAGATAGATGTCGTTGATGCCGCGCTTCTCGCGCTCCTCGTAGAGATCGTAATAGACTTTGCCTGAAGAGATGACGACGCGACGGATCTTCGAATCCTTCACCAGCTTGATCGGTTGGTTCGGCAGCAGTTGCGCATCGTCCCACAACAGCCGGTGAAACGAGCTCTCGCCCGAGATCTCCGACAGCGTCGACACCGCCCGCTTGTGGCGCAGCAGCGACTTCGGCGTCATCAGGATCAGCGGCTTGCGGAAGTCGCGCTTGAGCTGCCGGCGCAGGATGTGGAAATAGTTCGCCGGCGTGGTGACGTTGGCGACCTGCATGTTGTCTTCCGCGCAGAGCTGCAGAAAACGCTCCAGCCGCGCGGACGAATGTTCCGGCCCCTGTCCTTCATAACCGTGCGGCAGCAGGCAGACGAGACCGGACATGCGCAGCCACTTGCGCTCGCCCGATGAGATGAACTGGTCGAACACGACCTGCGCGCCGTTGGCGAAATCGCCGAACTGCGCTTCCCACAAGGTCAGCGCCTTCGGCTCGGCAAGCGAATAGCCGTATTCGAAGCCGAGCACCGCTTCTTCCGAGAGCATCGAGTTGATGACCTCGTAGCCGGCCTGTGCGGGCGACAGATTGTTCAGCGGGATGTAGCGATCTTCGGTGCGTTGATCATAGAGCACCGAATGGCGCTGCGAGAACGTGCCGCGCTCCGAATCCTGGCCCGAAAGCCGGATCGGATTGCCGTCGAGCAGAATCGCGCCGAAGGCGAGCGCTTCCGCCGTCGACCAGTCGATGCCCTCGCCCGACTCGATCGCCTCGCGGCGGTTTGTGAGGAAGCGCTGGATCGTCTTGTGGGCCTCGAAATCCTTCGGGACTTCGGTGAGCTTCTTGCCGATTTCCTTCAGCGTCTTCATCGGCACGGCCGTCTTGCCGCGCCGCTGCTCATCCTGGTTGTCGGCGGTGCGTAGGCCCGACCACGCGCCGTCCAGCCAGTCGGCCTTGTTCGGCTTGTAGGCCTGGCCGACTTCCCATTCGATCTCGAGATGCGCGCGCCAGTCGGCCCGCATCTTGTCGAAATCGTCCTGGCTGAGCAGACCTTCGCCGATCAGCTTCTCGCCATAAAGCTGCACCGTCGTCTTATGGCTGCGGATATTCTTGTACATGATCGGCTGCGTGAAGGCCGGCTCGTCGCCTTCATTGTGACCGAAGCGCCGGTAGCAGAACATGTCCACGACCACCGGCTTGTGGAACTTCATGCGGAATTCGGTCGCGACCTTCGCCGCATAGACCACCGCTTCCGGATCGTCGCCATTCACGTGGAAGATCGGCGCCTCGATCATCTTCGCTACGTCGGACGGATAGGGCGACGAGCGTGAGAAGCGCGGGTTCGTTGTGAAGCCGATCTGGTTGTTGATGATGAAGTGCAGCGTGCCCGCAACACGATGGCCGCGCAGGCCCGACAGGCCGAGGATCTCGGCGATGACGCCCTGCCCGGCGAAAGCCGCGTCGCCATGCAGCAAGAGCGGCATCACCTTGGCGCGCTCCGACATCGGCACGACCTCGCCGCGCTCGCGGCCCGCAAGCTGATCTTGCTTGGCGCGCGCCTTGCCCATCACGACTGGATCGACGATTTCGAGATGCGACGGGTTGGCCGTCAGCGACAGGTGCACCTTGTTGCTGTCGAACTCGCGGTCCGACGAGGCACCGAGATGGTACTTCACGTCGCCCGAACCCTCGACGTCGTCGGGTGCGTAGGAGCCGCCCTTGAACTCGTGGAACACCGCGCGGTGAGGCTTGAGCATGACGTTCGTCAGCACGTTCAGCCGGCCGCGATGCGCCATGCCGAGCACGACTTCCTTCAGGCCCAGCGAACCGCCGCGCTTCAGGATCTGTTCGAGCGCTGGAATGAGCGACTCGCTGCCATCCAGGCCGAAACGCTTCGTGCCCTTGTACTTGACGTCGATGAACTGCTCGAAGCCTTCCGCCTCGACCAGCTTCGACAGGATCGCCTTCTTGCCTTCCGGCGTGAACGCCACGCCCTTGTCCGGGCCTTCGATGCGCTCCTGGATCCACGCCTTTTCCTCGGGATCCGAGATGTGCATGAACTCCACGCCGAGCGTCGAGCAGTAGGTCCGCTCGAGAATGTCGAGCATCTGGCGGATGGTGGCGTATTCGCCGAGGCCCAGAACCTTGTCGATGAAGATCGGCCGGTCGTAGTCGGCTTCGGTGAAGCCGTAATTGGCGGGCGAGAGTTCGTTAAAGTCCTCGAGCGGCTTGGCGATGCCGAGAGGATCGAGCTTGGCATGCAGATGGCCGCGCATACGGTAGGCGCGGATCATCATGATCGCGCGGACGGAATCGCGCGTCGCCTGCAACACATCGGCGTCGGAAAGCGCCGCGCCATTGGTGGCGGCCTTGTCCTTCACCTTCTTCTCGATGTGCCTTTCGACAAGGCCCCAATTGCCGTCGAGCGCCGAAACCAGTTCGCCATTCGCCTGGATCGGCCAGGATGGCTTCGCCCATGACGCACCCTTGGCGTTCTTCTTGATGTCGATCGCGTCGTCCTTCAGCGCGCCGAAGAACGACTGCCATTCCTCGGACACCGAGGACGGATCGTCCTGATACTGTGCGTGGAGCTGCTCGATGTAGTCGGCGTTGCCGCCATAGAGGAATGAAGTGATCGAGAATTGGTCGTTGGCCTGATCTTGCCGTGCCATGTCGTCTTCGCGGAGCGTCGGCTCCGTCTCCTTTCAGGTGCGGGGCGGTTTTCCGCCCTCGTTTCCCCTCAAGCTCCGGCGGACACCATTGCCCGCCGATCCCAATTCAGCGTCAGCCCTTGATCGCCTCGACCAGCGTTTTGCCGAGTCGCGCGGGAGACGGCGACACCTTGATGCCTGCCGATTCCATCGCCGCGATCTTGTCCTCGGCGCCGCCCTTGCCGCCGGAGATCACGGCCCCCGCATGTCCCATGGTGCGGCCGGGAGGCGCGGTGCGCCCGGCGATGAAGCCCGCCATCGGCTTCTTCCTGCCGCGCTTGGCCTCATCCTTCAGGAACTGCGCCGCATCTTCTTCGGCCGCGCCGCCGATTTCACCGATCATGATGATCGACTTCGTCTCGTCGTCGGCCAAAAACATCTCGAGCACGTCGATGAACTCGGTGCCTTTCACCGGGTCGCCGCCGATGCCGACCGCAGTCGACTGGCCAAGGCCTTCATTCGTCGTCTGAAACACTGCCTCATAGGTAAGTGTTCCGGAGCGGGAAACAACGCCCACCGAGCCCTTGCGGAAGATGCTGCCGGGCATGATGCCGATCTTGCATTCGTCCGGCGTCACGATGCCCGGGCAGTTCGGTCCGATCAGCCGCGACTTCGACGTCACGAGCTTTGCCTTGACCTTGACCATGTCGAGCACCGGAATGCCTTCGGTGATGCAGACGATCAGTGGAATCTCCGCCTCGATCGCCTCGATGATCGCGGCCGCGGCACCCGCCGGCGGGACATAGACGACCGACGCATTGGCGCCCGTCTTCGCTTTGCCCTCGGCAACGGACGCAAAGATCGGCAGCGTCTCGCCATTCTTGCCGGTCCACGTCTCGCCACCCTTCTTCGGGTGCGTTCCGCCAACCATTTTCGTGCCATGATAGGCGAGCGCCTGCTCGGTATGGAAGGAACCGGTGTTGCCGGTCAGGCCCTGCACCAGGATCTTGGTGTTCTTGTCGATCAGGATGGACATCAGCCTCAGTTCCCCTTCACCGCAGCGACGATCTTCTTCGCCGCGTCATCCAGATCGTCGGCCGAGATCACGTTGAGGCCGCTCTCGTTGATGATCTTCTTGCCAAGTTCGACATTGGTGCCTTCGAGCCTGACCACCAGCGGCACCTGCAGCCCCACTTCCTTCACCGCCGCGATGACGCCCTCGGCGATCACGTCGCACTTCATGATGCCGCCAAAAATGTTGACGAGGATGCCTTTCACCGCCGGATCGGCGGTGATGATCTTGAATGCCGCCGTGACCTTCTCCTTCGACGCGCCGCCGCCGACGTCGAGGAAGTTCGCTGGCTCCGCGCCGTAGAGCTTGATGATGTCCATCGTGGCCATCGCTAGGCCCGCGCCGTTCACCATGCAGCCGATATTGCCGTCGAGCGCGACATAGGCGAGGTCATGCTTCGACGCCTCGATCTCCTTGTCGTCCTCCTCGGAGAGATCGCGCAGCTCTTCGAGCTCCGGATGGCGGAACTCGGCATTGCCGTCGAACGACACCTTCGCGTCGAGCACGCGCAGCCGGCCGTTCTTCATCACGATCAGCGGGTTCACCTCGAGCAGGCTCATGTCCTTCTCGGTGAACGCCTTGTAGAGCGCCGGGAAGACAGTCACGCCGTCCTTCGCCGCGTCGCCGTCTAATTTCAGCGCATCGTTGAGGTTCTTCACATCGGCCGCCGTGACGCCCTTATCGGGATCGATGTCGACGGTGATGATCTTCTCCGGTGTGTCGTGCGCGACCGCTTCGATGTCCATGCCGCCCTCGGTCGAAACGACGAAGGCGAGCTTGCCGACCGAACGATCGACCAGGATCGACAGATAGAGCTCGCGCGCAATGTCCGCGCCGTCTTCGATGTAGAGCCGGTTGACCTGCTTGCCGGCCGGACCGGTCTGCTTGGTCACCAGCGTGTTGCCGAGCATCTCCTTGACGTTGGCGACAACGTCAGCGACGGACTTCGCCAGCCGCACGCCGCCCTTGGCGTCGGCGCCGAGTTCCTTGAACCTGCCCTTGCCGCGGCCGCCCGCATGGATCTGGCTCTTCACCACATAGAGCGGCCCGGGCAGGGATTTCGCCGCCGCTTCCGCCTCTTCCGGCTTGAAGATCGCGACGCCGTCGGCCACCGGCAGGCCGTACGACTTCAGGAGCTGCTTGCCCTGGTATTCATGGATGTTCATGGAACCCGCCCTTACTTGCCGAGATTCGGTGCGATTTTCACGCAGGCTTCGCAGAGCGTCTGCACCGCTTCCACCGATTTGGTGAACATCTTCTCCTCGGCGCGGTTCAGATCGATCTCGATGACGCGCTCGACGCCGCCCGCGCCGATGATCACCGGCACGCCGACATAGGTGTTCTTGATACCGTACTGGCCGTTGAGATGCGCCGCGCAGGGCAGCACGCGCTTCTTGTCCCTGAGATAGCTTTCCGCCATCGAGATCGCCGAAGCCGCCGGTGCATAATAGGCCGAACCGGTCTTCAGCAGGCCGACGATCTCGGCGCCGCCGTCGCGTGTGCGCTGCACGATCTGGTCAACCTTCTCCTTGCTCGTCCAGCCCATCTTGACGAGATCCGGGATCGGAATGCCGGCGACGGTGGAATAGCGCGTCAGCGGCACCATCGAGTCGCCATGGCCGCCGAGCACGAACGCCGTCACGTCCTCGACCGAAACCTTGAATTCCTCGGCGAGGAAATAGCGGAAGCGCGAGGAGTCGAGCACGCCCGCCATGCCGACCACCATGTTCTTCGGCAGGCCTGAGAATTTCTGCAGCGCCCACACCATCGCGTCGAGCGGGTTGGTGATACAGATGACGAATGCCTTCGGCGCGTATTTCTTGATGCCGGCGCCAACCTGCTCCATCACCTTGAGGTTGATGCCGAGAAGATCGTCGCGGCTCATGCCGGGCTTGCGCGGCACGCCGGCCGTCACGATGCACACGTCGGCGCCTTCGATCGCGGCGTAGTCATTGACGCCGGTAAACCGCGCGTCGAACCCGTCGACGGGCGAGGATTGTGCGATATCGAGGCCTTTGCCCTGCGGGATGCCCTCCGCGATGTCGAACATGATGACGTCGCCGAGCTCCTTGAGGCCGATCATATGGGCGAGCGTGCCGCCGATCATGCCGGAGCCAATGAGAGCAATCTTGTTGCGTGCCATGAGAGGAGGATTTCCCTTGTCAGACGCCGCCGGGCGACGGCAGGATTGAAGCGAATAAGGGCTTGGCCGGAAGGCTGTGTTAGCGGCCGAATGTGAAGGCCATTAGACGCGAACCCTTAATTTTTCAACCGATTCTTTCGGGCTGAAAGATTTCAATCGGTTAGACGCTATGGGACTTACGTAAACGTCAAAACTTCTCCGACATTGTTAGCCGGAAAATGGCGTGGGACGCGAGAAAATGCCGATAGAATTCAAGCTATTGCGGGTGGAGGAGGCGGCCGTCCTGGAAAGCGTCGCCGAAGGTGTCTTTGACGAGCCGATCAATCCGGCGCGTCAGCACGTATCTCGCCGAGCCCAATCATCATCTGCTGGTGGCAATCGCCGACGGCGTGGTTGTCGGCCAGGTCGCGGCGGGGGTGCATCGCCATCCCGACAAGGTAGCGGAGCTTTACATCGACGAGGTCGGTATCGGCGACGACTGGCTGCGCCAGGGCATCGCCCGGCAAATGATGGAGAAAATGTTCGAGTTTGGCCGCTCGGTCGGCTGCGAGGAGAGCTGGGTCGCGACGGAGCGACAACAATCCTGCGATCGAGCTTTACCGCGGCTTCGGCGCCGAGTCGGTCCACATGGTCTATTTCGAATACGACCTGCACCAGCCCCCGAAATCGGCCGGACATGAAAAAGGGCAGGCGTTTCCACCTGCCCCAGATCCCGAATCTCGGAAAACTTGATTATTTCGCGCCATACACGTCGAGGTAGGCGTGGCGCAGCATCTCGCCGCGGTCGCCGCCCATATCGGCGAGGTCGCGAGCCGTCAGGCTCTGGATCTCGTCCACCATACGGTTGTAGCGCGCGCGGTTCGCGAGGCGCTTGCGGGCGTTGGTCATCATGTTCGAGAAGATCATAGCTTCGATCCTTCCATTTCCGTCCTGAGACGAGCGTCGGTTTAACCTCCCGACGCGAGAAAGATCGTGTCAGTCGTGCTGCATTGCAACATTACTTGTTGCATTGCAGCATTGCATCCGGCGCAATGCCGGTTAACAAGCCATGCACAATTGTGCCGCAATGTGCCCACAGCAATTGCAGCAGAAGTGTCAGCGGTTCTGCGTCCGCAATTGCGACTTAACCAGCGGGCGGCGCCTACCACATGGTCTTCTTGTAAGCCTCGTCGAGGTCGTGATCGATCTCCGACGCGGATTGCGGGCGCGCAAGCTGATCCCGGAGAATTTCGCCAAGCGTCGGCATCGCCGCGCGCGCCGGCCAGTTTTTGGGATTCCAGAGTTCCGAGCGCAGGAACGCCTTGGCGCAGTGCATGTAGGCGGCCTTGACCTTGACTACGATGATCGACTGCGGCGCCTTGCCGTCGACGGCCAACCGCTCGCGCAGAGTGGGATCGGCAGTCAGCCGCGCCTCGCCGTTGATACGCAGCGTCTCGTTCATGTTGGGAATGAGGAACAGCAGCCCGACCGCCGGATTGACGATGATGTTCTCCAGCGTGTCCAGCCGATTGTTTCCCGGCCGGTCCGGGATCGCTATCGTATTGCCGTCGAGCACCGCGACGAAACCCGGCTTATCGCCCTTTGGGGTGACGTCGGCATTGCCGAGGTCGTCCGACGATCCGATCAGGACGAACGGGCTTTTGGCGATGAAATTCTTCGAATGCGCGTCGAGCGCCTTCAGCTCTTTCCGAACCGCGCCGTCGCCGGGATTCTTGTAAACAGAACGCAGCGCCTCGCGGCTCGTGATGAAGTCCATTCTTCTTACCGTCCCTTGCGAATTGCCTCGTCGAGCGAATGCCTCATGATCAGCGGCATCTGGCTGAAGGTGAAAACAAGCGTGATCGGCATGATGCCCCACACCTTGAACGCCACCCACGTATCCGTAGAAAAGGACCGCCAGACGATCTCATTCACAAGGGCCAGGAAAAGAAAGAACAGGCCCCACCGGAAGGTGAGCTTGCGCCAGCCTTCAGCGTCGAGCCGGAACGCGGAATCGAAAACGTAGCCGAGCAGCGACTTGCCGAAGAAAAGGCCGCCGAGCAGCACGCCGCCGAACAGCGTGTTCACAATGGTCGGCTTCATCTTGATGAAGAGGTCGTTATTCAGCCAGAGCGTCAGCCCGCCGAAGATGAAGACGACAATGCCCGAAACCAGCGGCATGATCGGCAGGCTGCGCGTCAGGAACCACGAGATCGGTAGCGCGATCGCGGTCGCGATCATGAACAGCGCGGTGGCGATGAAGATCGGCTCGCCGAGATTGGTGAGCACCGGAAAGCGCGCCGCTAGCCAATCGCCGCGCGTGTTGGCGAAGAAGAAGACGAGCAGCGGACCGAGCTCCAGCGCCAGCTTGAGGATCGGGTTGATCTCTTTCTTTTTCGGATCGGACGGATCGCGTTCGAGAACCGGTTCGCTCATGTCTTACGCTACTCCCGCGATCGCCTTGGCGAAATCGCGTGCTGAGAATGGTTCGAGGTCGTCGACCTGTTCGCCGACGCCGATGAAATAGACCGGCAGCCTGTGCTTGGCCGCGATCGCCACGAGAATGCCACCGCGTGCAGTGCCGTCGAGCTTGGTCATCACCAGCCCGTTCACGCCTGCAACATTGCGGAAAATTTCGACCTGATTGAGGGCATTCTGGCCGGTCGTCGCGTCGACCGTCTGCAGCACCGTGTGCGGCGCTTCCGGATCGAGCTTGCCGAGCACGCGCACGATCTTTTCCAGCTCCGCCATCAGCTCTGTCTTGTTCTGCAGCCGGCCGGCCGTGTCGATGATCAGCACGTCGGCGGCTTCCGCTTTGGCCCTCTCGAATGCCTCGAAGGCGAGGCTCGCAGCATCCGCGCCGAGCTTCGATGAGATAACCGTCGAATTGGTACGCTCGCCCCAGATCTTCAACTGCTCGATCGCCGCGGCGCGAAACGTGTCGCCGGCGGCGAGCGTAACCTTCAGTCCACCGGCTGTCAGCTTCGCCGCGAGCTTGCCGATCGTCGTCGTCTTGCCGGTGCCGTTGACGCCGACGACCAGCACGACATGCGGCCTGTGCGACAGGTCGAGTTCGAGCGGCAGTGCGACGGGCGTCAGCGCCTTCTCGACCTCCTCGGCCATGACGGCGCGCACCTCGCTGTCGGAAATCTCCTTGCCGTAGCGGCCCGACGACAGCGCGTCGGTGATGCGGATCGCCGTCTCCATGCCGAGATCGGCACGGATAAGCACCTCTTCCAGATCCTGCAGCGTGTCCTCGTCCAGCTTTCGCTTGGTGAAGACCGAAGCGATGTTCGACGACAGTTCGCGCGACGAGCGTGACAGCCCGTCGCGCATGCGCTGGAACCAGTTCGCGCGGGGCTGAGGCAAGGGCGCTGCTGGCACGGCTTCGGCCTTCGCCGCGACGCTCTTGCCGACGGTGACCCGCGATGGTGCCGTCTCCCTCTCCTCGTTTACGGGGAGATGGTGAAGGGCAGCGCCAGCCTGCGGCGGCGTCTGCACAGGCGTTGTGTCTGGCGCAGGAGGAATCTCCACCGGCGGCGACGGCGGTGTTTCGACAGGCGAGGGCGGCTCTACCGGAGGCGGCGCGGGTTGCGGCTGCTCGGGGGCGGGGCTTGGCGTCGGTTGTTCCGGCGGTGGTGCGGGCGGCACTTCGCGCGGCGGCTCGGCGTCGCCGAACGAAAATGCCTTGCGGAGAAAATTCAGCGCCACGGCAAAATCCTAGGCCGCGCGCGCGGCAAGCGACGCGGCGATCAGGCGCTCGCCGTCGTGGCCGGTGATGACAGCCTCGACAATTTCGCCCGGCGCGCCGAATGGGACCGCAACCATCGTGAAACCTTCCGTGCGCCCAAGACCGTCGCGCTCGACAAGAACGGACTGCGCTGTCCCCGCCAGCGATGCGAGGTGTCTTTTGTAAGACGCATCACCCACGGTGCGCAGCCGCGCCGCGCGCTGCTTCACCACCTCGCGCCGCACCTGCGGCATCCGTGCGGCCGGCGTGCCTTCGCGTGGCGAGAACGGAAACACGTGGAGATGCGTCAATCCGCATTCCTCGACAATCTTCAGCGAGTTTTCGAACATCGCGTCGGTCTCGGTCGGGAAGCCGGCAATGATGTCCGCACCGAACACGATGTCAGGGCGCAGCTTGCGCACGTCTTCGCAAAAGCGGATCGAGTCGTCGCGCAGATGTCGCCGCTTCATGCGCTTCAGGATCATGTCGTCGCCGGCCTGCAGCGACAGATGGAGATGCGGCATCAGCCGTGCCTCGGTCGCCAGCGCATCCAGCAGATCGTCATCCGCCTCGATCGAGTCGATGGAGGAGAGGCGCAGCCGCTTCACGTGCGGCACCTGCTTCAGGATCGACTTTACGAGCTTGCCGAGTTTCGGCGCGCCGGGAAGATCGGCGCCGTAGGCCGTCATGTCGACGCCGGTCAGCACCACCTCGGCATAACCGTTGCCGGCGAGCCGCTTCACCTGTTCGACCACCGCGCCCATCGGCACTGAGCGCGAATTCCCGCGACCGTACGGTATGATGCAGAAGGTGCAGCGATGGTCGCAGCCGTTCTGCACCTGCACGAAGGCGCGCGCGCGGCCTTCGATCGCATCGACCATATGCGATGCCGTCTCACGGACGGAGAAGATGTCGTTGACGCGCGCCTTCTCGAACAGGTTCACGCCGAAATCCGGCAGCGCGCGATAGGAGTGCGCCTGCAGCTTCTCTTCATTGCCGAGAACGAGATCGACTTCGTCCATCGCGACAAAGGCGTCCGGATCGGTCTGCGCCGCGCAGCCGGTGACGATGATGCGCGCTTCAGGATTTTCACGCCGTGCCTTGCGGATCGATTGCTTCGCCTGGCGCACCGCTTCCGCCGTCACCGCGCAGGTGTTGAAGATCACCGCGCCCGCGTCGAGCGTGCCGAGGCCGGCCGCTTCCGCCTCGCGCTTCATCACTTCGGATTCATAGGTGTTCAGCCGGCAGCCAAACGTGACGACTTCGACGCTCACTACGCGGCACTCTCTGTCGCGCGCTGCCAAGCACCCGTCGCGGGATCGAACGTGCCGGCAAATTCCCACTCGGCGGGCCCGGTCAGCACGACATGATCGTCGTCACGCCATTCGACGTTGAGCTTGCCGCCCGGAACGGTGAGAGCGACCTTGCGGCCGGTGCGCTTGGTGCGCGCCGCGGCAACAACCGCCGCGCAGGCGGCAGAGCCGCACGCCTTGGTCAGGCCGGCGCCGCGCTCCCACGTACGGATGATCATCGATGTCGGTGACGTCACCTGCGCGATGGTGATGTTGGCGCGCTCCGGGAAGATCGGGTGATTTTCAAGCATCGGCCCAAACTTTTCGAGCGCATAGGACCAGACGTCATTGTCGACCCAGAAGACCGCATGCGGGTTGCCCATCGACAGGGCGGACGGCGAATGCAGCACCGGGGCATCGATCGGCCCGATCTGCAGCTCGATCATGCGCGTGTCGCGGAACTCCTCCGCGAGCGGGATTTCCTCCCAGCCAAACTTCGGTGTGCCCATGTCGACGGAGATCGTGCCGTCGGCATGTTCTTCGGCATTGAGAATGCCGGCGATGGTCTCGAAGGTGAAAATCTTCTGCCCGGTTTCGGCGGCCAGCGCCTGCACGACGCAACGCATGCCGTTGCCGCAGGCCTGCGCCATCGAGCCATCCGAATTCAGGATCTCGATATAGTTGACGGTTCCCGGCGTCTTCGGGTCGTAGATCGCCATAATCTGGTCGAAACGCGTGGCCGGATCGGCGTTCAGCGCAATCGCCGCGGTGCCGGTGACACGATCGGCACGGCCGCGCATGTCGGCGACGATAATATCGTTGCCGGCACCGTTCATCTTGGCGAATTCGGCCAAGCTGTTCTGGGGCGCGCTCATGCGGGCGTATATGGCGGAAAAGCCGCCGGATTACCAGTGTTGGGGCCAATTCGGTTGCCGGGCGGGGTCCGAAATCAGACCAGCCCACCGCCGGCCCAGGCGAACAGAAGCAGCACTATCGCGATACCCGCGATCAGCAGCGCCGCCAGGAACATCGCGCCCTTGCCAGCCACGTTGGCGACGCCGGTGAAACCAAGCACACCGGCAACCGCCGCGACAATCAGCAATATGACGATCCATTTCAGCATGGCCGGCCTCTACGTTTGCGGAGCCGCTGGAACGCAAGGATTCGTGGTTGGTTCCCGGAAACAGTTGCATCGGTGAAAAGGGCACCCCCCTCGCTGGCGCGGCTTCGCCTCGCCACCTCTCCCCACTCCGAGGGGGCGAGGAGTGCAGTTTCGACGATTAGCGCCAACCCGTAAGCGAACCGGTGAGGGGGGTCGAAATCCGATGCGCTACGCCGCCAGATCTCTCAGCACGTATTGCAGGATGCCGCCGTTCTTGAAGTAGTCGAGCTCGTCGACCGTATCGATGCGGCAGATCAGCGGCACCGTCTTCACCGTCCCGTCACCATGTGTAACGACCGCCTGCACCTTCTGCCGCGGCTTGATCGTCTCCAGCCCGTCGATGGTGACCAGTTCGTCACCCTTCAGGCCGAGCTTCTGCCAGGTCGTGCCTTCCTCGAAGACGAAGGGCACGACGCCCATGCCGACGAGGTTGGAGCGATGGATGCGCTCGAAGGATTCGGCGATCACCGCGCGCACGCCGAGCAGGTTTGTGCCCTTCGCCGCCCAGTCGCGTGACGAGCCGTTGCCGTATTCGATGCCGGCGAAGATCACCAACGGCACGCCTTCCTTCTTGTACTCCATCGCGGCGTCGTAGATCGAAACCTCTTCCTTCGACGGATAGTGGATCGTGTAGCCGCCCTCGCGTCCGTTCTCGCCCAGCATGTGGTTGCGGATGCGGATGTTGGCGAAGGTGCCGCGCATCATCACTTCGTGATTGCCGCGCCGCGTGCCGTACTGGTTGAAGTCGGCAACGCCGACGCCGTGGTCGATCAAGTACTTGCCGGCCGGCGATGCCGCCTTGATCGAACCGGCCGGCGAAATGTGGTCGGTCGTGATCTTGTCGCCGAACAGGCCGAGCACGCGCGCGCCCTTGATGTCGCCGATGTCTCCCGGTTTGCGCCGCATTCCCACGAAGTAGGGCGGGTTCTGCACATAGGTGGAGCCATCGTCCCAGGCGTAGGTCTCGCCTTCCGGCGCCTGCACGTTGCGCCAGAACTCGTCGCCCTTGAACACATCGGCATATTTGCGCGCGAAAAGTTCGCGCGTGACGTTCTCGCGGATGAACTCGTCGATCTCCTGGCTCGATGGCCAGATGTCCTTGAGGTACACCGGCTGGCCATCGCGGCCTTCGCCGAGCGGTTCAGTCGTCAGGTCTTTGGTCACCGTGCCGGCCAGCGCGTGCGCGACGACCAGCGGCGGCGAGGCGAGATAGTTTGCCTGCACATCGGGCGACACGCGGCCCTCGAAGTTGCGGTTACCAGAGAGCACCGCCGCGGCGATCAGGCCCTTCTCGTTGATCGTCTTGGAGATCGGCGCCGGCAGCGGACCGGAATTGCCGATGCAGGTCGTGCAGCCGAAGCCGACGAGATTGAAGCCGATCTGGTCGAGCTCTTTCTGCAGACCGGATTTTTCCAGATACTCGGCAACGACCTGCGAACCCGGCGCGAGCGACGTCTTCACCCACGGCTTTTGCTTGAGGCCAAGACGGTTGGCGTTGCGCGCCAGCAAACCCGCGCCGATCAGAACGCTCGGGTTCGACGTGTTGGTGCACGACGTGATCGCTGCGATCACCACATCGCCATGGCCGATGTCGAAGGTCTCGCCCTCGACGGCGTAACGCTTCGTGGTTTCGAGCGTCTTCTTGTATTCCTTCTCCAGCGCGGTCTCGAAACCGGCGGCGATGCCCTCCAGCGGGATGCGGCCCTCGGGACGCTTCGGACCGGCCATCGACGGCACCACTTCGGCGAGGTCGAGCTCAAGCAGATCGGTGAACACCGGATCGGCCGAGCCATTGTCGCGCCACATGCCCTGCGCCTTCGAATAGGCCTCGACCAGCGCGATGCGGTTCTCAGGTCGGCCGGACATGGTGAGGTAGCGCACCGTTTCGGCATCGACCGGGAAGAAGCCGCAGGTCGCGCCGTATTCCGGCGCCATGTTGCCGATCGTCGCGCGGTCTGCCAGCGTCATGTTGGAGAGGCCCGGTCCGAAGAACTCGACGAACTTGCCGACGACGCCCTTCTTGCGCAGCATCTGCGTGACGGTGAGCACCAGGTCGGTCGCGGTCACGCCTTCCTTGAGCTTGCCGGTCAGGCGGAAGCCGATCACTTCGGGCAGCAGCATCGACACAGGCTGGCCGAGCATCGCGGCTTCCGCCTCGATGCCGCCGACGCCCCAGCCCAGCACGCCAAGACCGTTGATCATAGTGGTGTGCGAGTCGGTGCCTACACAAGTGTCCGGATAAGCGATCATGTCGCCATCCTCGCCCTTGTTGGTCCACACGACCTGGCCGAGATATTCGAGGTTCACTTGATGACAGATGCCGGTGCCGGGCGGCACGACGCGGAAATTGCGAAACGCCTGCTGGCCCCATTTCAGGAACTTGTAGCGCTCTTCGTTGCGCTCATATTCGAGTTCGACGTTTCGGGCGAAGGCCATCGGCGTGCCGAACTCGTCGACGATCACGGAGTGGTCGATGACGAGATCGACCGGCACCAGCGGATTGATCTTCTGCGGATCGCCGCCGAGCGCTGCGATGCCGTCGCGCATCGCCGCGAGGTCAACCACGGCGGGAACGCCGGTGAAGTCCTGCATCAGCACGCGGGCAGGGCGGTAGGCGATCTCGACGCCCGCCGTTCCCTTGTCGGTCAGCCAGCCGGCGATTGCCTGGATGTCTTCCTTGCTGACGGAGCGGTCGTCTTCGTTGCGCAGCAGGTTCTCGAGCAGCACCTTCATCGAATAGGGGAGCTGCGAGATGCCGGTGAGACCGTTCTTCTCGGCCTCGACCAGATTGTAATAGACATATTCCGCGTCGCCGACCTTCAGCGTCCTACGGCAATTGAAGCTGTCGAGTGATTTAGCCACGTGCGATCCCTAACTGTCTGTGCCTACGAAGGAACGGACGCTAGTCGCATGGAATCACGCGCAAAGCTGCGGGTACGGTCATTTCCGCTGTCCGTTCCTCGCGTCCCGGCCCTCGATCGGGCGCGCTGGGTTCGGCGCAATTTGATTGCCACGCCGACCGCTGGCGTGGTTGCTGTCCTCTTAGAGAATTTCTAAACCGGATTCCAGTGCGACAATTGGGTAATTTGCTGCGCCGCACATAGGTACTGGCGCAGCAAGCCTAAACTGGCCGTATGACGGATGTGTTGATGCGGCTTATCGCCGAAAAACTGAGCGGGGAAAGAGGCGGCGAGCCGGTGTTCGCCGGCGTCGGCTTTTCGCTTGGACCAGGCGAGAGCCTGACGGTGACCGGACCGAACGGCGCGGGAAAATCGACGCTGCTGAGGGTGATTGCCGGGCTGTTGCCCGTAGCATCCGGAACGATCCGTCTCGACGGTGGAGGCGAGGCGTGGCCAAGCGTCACCTCGGCTTGCCATTACCTCGGCCACCAGAACGGCATGAAAACAGCGCTGACGGTCGCCGAAAACCTGCGCTTCTGGCGTGAATTCAACGGCGAGGCGCGGCTTGAGGTTGAGGACGCGCTGCACAAGGTCGCGCTCGGTTCCATCGGCCATCTGCCGTTCGGCACCCTCTCGACCGGCCAGAAACGCCGCGCGGCGATTGCACGCCTGCTGGTCAGCCACCGGCCAGTCTGGCTTCTCGACGAACCGACCGCCGGGCTCGATGCAAGCGCTGAAGCGCAGTTCGCCGCGCTGATGAAAGCGTACCTCGCCGAGGGCGGGATCATCGTCGCGGCAACCCATCACGCGTTGGGGCTGGAAGGGGCAAGGCTGGATATGGGGGCCATGGCATGATCGCCCTCCTCGCCCGCGATCTTCGCCTCTCAGCCCGCGCCGGCAGTGGCGCGCTGACCGGCGTGCTCTTCTTCCTGGCCGTCATCGCGACGATCCCCTTCGCCATCGGCCCGGATCTTGCGACGCTCGCGCGCATCGGCCCGGCCGTGTTGTGGATCGGCGCGCTGCTGGCCAGCCTGCTCGGCCTCGACCGCCTGTTCCAGGCCGACCGCGAGGATGGCTCGCTCGACATGCTGCTGATGGGCTCTGACCGCCACCTCCTGCCGTTGACCGTCTTCGCGAAGTCTCTGGCGCACTGGATCGCCAACGTCCTGCCGCTGGTCGTCGCCGCGCCGCTCTTCGGCCTGTTCCTGAACATGGACGCCGCATCCATCGGTGCGACGGCGCTTACGCTTTTGGTTGGAACTCCGGCCATCGCCTTCATCGGCGCCGTCGGCGCGGCGGTGGCCGTCGCACTGCCGCGCGGCGGACTGCTGGTCTCCGTGCTGGTGCTGCCGATCGTCATCCCCGTGCTGATCTTCGGCGTCTCCGCCAGCTATGCGGCGACGGCCGAGCCCGACCCGTTTCTGCCGCCTTTCATGATTCTCAGCGCCATCACGCTCTTCCTCGCCGTCATCGGACCGGTCGCCGCGGCCGTGGCGCTGAAATGGTCTGCTGACTGAAACGGTAGACAGTCCGTCGCCGGGAATCCGAGCTGCTGCCATTGATTTTGGACCGCCGACCGCTCACTTGAACGCCATGAAAAAGATCGGCTTTCTCTCCTTCGGCCATTGGTCGCCCTCACCGCAGTCCGGCACCCGCTCAGCCTCCGACGCGCTTTTGCAGTCCATCGACCTTGCGGTCGCGGCGGAAGAAGTCGGCGCGGACGGCGCCTATTTCCGCGTCCACCACTTCGCCCGCCAGCTCGGCTCGCCCTTCCCGCTGCTTGCTGCGGCTGGCGCAAAAACCAAGCGCATCGAGCTCGGCACCGCCGTCATCGACATGCGTTACGAGAACCCGCTCTACATGGCCGAGGACGCCGGCGCTGCCGACCTCATTGCCGGCGGACGCCTACAGCTCGGTATCAGCCGCGGCTCTCCGGAGCAGGTGATCGATGGCTGGCGCTATTTCGGTTACGCGCCGGAAGAGGGCCAGACCGACGCCGACATGGCGCGAAAGCACGCCGAGGTCTTCCTCGACCTGCTGAACGGCAAGGGTTTCGCCCAGCCGAATCCCCGGCCGATGTTCCCTAACCCGCCCGGCCTGCTTCGGCTCGAACCTTTCTCCGAAGGCCTGCGCGAGCGCATCTGGTGGGGCGCCGCAACCGACGCGACAGCCGTCTGGGCCGCAAAGCTCGGCGTGAACCTGCAGAGCTCGACACTGAAGTTCGACGAGAGCGGCGAGCCGTTCCACATCCAGCAGGCCAAGCAGATCCGTGCCTATCGCGCTGCCTGGAAGGAAGCCGGTCACACGCGCACACCGCGCGTTTCGGTCAGCCGCTCGATCTTTGCGCTCGTCAACGACATGGACCGCGCCTATTTCGGCCGCGAAGGACAGAGCGCCGACCATTTCGGCTATATCGAGCCACAGAAGATGGCGGTGTTTGGCCGTTCCTACGCCGCCGAGCCGGAGGTGCTGGTGAAGCAGCTCAAGGAGGACGAGGCGATCGCAGAGGCCGATACGCTGCTGCTCACCGTGCCCAACCAGCTTGGCGTCGACTATAACGCCCATGTGATCGAGAGCATCGTGAAGCACGTCGCGCCGGATCTCGGCTGGCGCTGACCATCCCTCCCCCTTGAGGGGAGGGTGGCGCGAGGCGGCGAAGCCGCTGGAGCGCCGGGTGGGGTCCTGAATGAGGGGCACGCCCTTTCTCCGATGCAAAGTAGGGTCGGCGCGCTGCCGCTTGTACCCCACCCGGCCTCACCTTCGCTTCGCTTGGTTCAGCCACCCTCCCCTCAAGGGGGAGGGACAACCGCGACAATCCCTCACGCTCCCGTCAATTGCGCGCCCCAATTGCCCGGTCTATCTCTGGACGATGACGGACACGACCAGCAGTCCCGGTTTCTGGAGCGGATTGGCCAATCCGACGCGCTTCATTGCGCTGGCGGACCGGTTGATCGCGCCGCTGGCCGGCCTGTCGGCCGTGCTGCTGGCCGTCGGCCTCTGGATGGCCTTCAGCGCGCCGGAAGACTTCCAGCAGGGCATCACCGTGCGCATCATGTATATCCACGTGCCCTTCGCCTGGCTCTCCATGTTCTGCTACGGCGTGATGACCATCGCAGCGCTCGGCACGCTGGTCTGGCGGCATCCGCTGGCTGACGTCGCGCTGAAAGCAGCGGCACCCATCGGCGCCACCTTCACCGCGCTGGCGCTGGCCACCGGCTCGATCTGGGGCAAGCCGATGTGGGGAACATGGTGGGTGTGGGACGCACGCCTCACCTCCGTCTTCGTGCTCTTTCTGATCTATCTCGGCATCATCGCGCTGACGCGCGCGCTCGACGATCCGTCGCGCTCGGCCCGCGCCGCCGCAGTCGTCACACTGGTCGGCGCGATCAATCTGCCGATCATCAAATTCTCCGTCGACTGGTGGAACACATTGCACCAGCCGGCATCCGTCTTCCGCCTCGATGGCCCGACCATCCATTCGAGCCTGCTCTGGCCGCTCGCCGTCATGGCGCTCGGCTTCACGGTGATGTTCTTGGCACTCCATCTCGCCGCGATCCGCACCGAGATTTTCCGGCGCCGCGTTGCCGCCATGCAGCGCATCGCGGCGCGCCGCGCCGAGAGACAATCGGGCGGGGAGACCCGCCCGAGATGAGTGCTCACGCGCTTTACGTGTCGGCTGCCTATGGCGTCACTGCACTGGCGCTCATCGCCCTGATCGGCTGGCTCGTCATCGACCACCGTGCACGCAAACGCGAACTCGCCGAGCTCGAAGCAGGCGGCGTCCGCCGGCGCTCCGATCGCGACGGAGCGACACAATGACCGCCGAGACCGAGACGCCGACGCGCAAACGGTCAAAACTTGTCTTCCTGCCGCTGATTTTCTTCGCGGCACTTGCTGGCGTGTTCCTGATGCAGCTTCTGTCGGGCAGGGACATCTCCGTCGTGCCGTCCGCGCTGATCGGCGAGCCCGCGCCTGAAACGCATCTGCCGCCGCTCGCCGGCGCGAACCTGCCCGGCATCGAATCGAGCGCTTTCGCCGGCAAGGTCACGCTGGTGAATGTCTGGGCGTCATGGTGCGCGCCGTGTCGCGAAGAGCATCCGCTGCTCGTCGAGCTGGCGAAAGACAAGCGCTTCGCAATCGCCGGGCTGAACTACAAGGACCGGCCGGAGAATGCGAAGACGTTCCTCGACGGGCTCGGCAATCCCTACTCGGCGATCGGCGTCGACGAGACCGGCCGCACCGGCATCGAATGGGGCGTCTATGGCGTGCCCGAGACATTCCTCGTCGGCAAGGACGGCGTCATCCTCTTCAAGCATGTCGGCCCGCTGACATTGGATGCCGTGCGCACCGCGCTGCTGCCGGAGATCGAGAAAGCGCTCGGCTCGAATTGAGCTGAAAGCCGCGCTATGCTGGTTGCATGGGCGAGAGCGAAACCTCCGCGACGCGGGAAGACTATATCCGCAGTCATTTCCGCGGGCAGGCGAAAGCCTGTGACGTGCTTGGCTCGCCTTTCACCGCATCGCTCTGCCGCGCCATCGCCGATGTCATCGATGACGGGACGGCCGCCGGCCGCGCCGCACTTGGCTGGCCTGGCAATCCGCGCGACGACGCGTTGGCGCTGCGCTTTTGCGGTGCGCTCCACGCCCTCGTTCTAACGAAAGCAGATTCGGAGCTTGCTGCTGCCTATCCGCCAACCGGCGCGACGGAAGAACGGCTTCGCGACCTGCTGCCGCGCGTGCTGGCACGGAACACCGACCGCATCCTGTATTTCCTCGAAAGCGCGCCGCAAACGAACGAGGTGGCCCGCTCCGGCATGCTGCTGCCCGGCTTCCTCACAATCGCCCGGGAAACAACTCTACCACTCGCCCTTTTCGAGATCGGTTCGAGCGCCGGGCTCAATCTGCTCTTCGACCGCTTCTACTATCGCTACGGCGACACGGAGTGGGGCGACAGCACATCGCCCGTGCGGCTCGCGCCGGAGGTGCGCGGGAAGACACCACCGCTGACCGGCGAACTGAAGATCGTCTCGCGTGAGGGGTGCGATCTCAGCCCCGTCGATGTCTCCGATCCGCAGGCGCGTCTGCGGCTGCGCTCTTACATCTGGCCGGATCAGGCGCTGCGCCAGCGGCGCATCAACGCCGCAATCGAACTCGCTCGCGCGGCGAAAATCTCCGTCGAGAAAAGCGATGCGCTGAACTTCATTCGTAGGCGGCTGGCGTCCACAAAAACAGGCGTCACCCAAACGCTCTTCCATTCGATCATGTGGCAATACATGCCCGAAAGCGTCCGCCGCGAGATCGAGACGGAGGTGACGAAGATCGGCGCGGCAGCGAACAAAGACGTACCGCTCGCCTGGCTGCGCATGGAGCCGCTCGACACGAAGCAGCCACACGCGACTTTGACCTTGACGCTATGGCCGGGCGGCGAGACGCGGCATCTCGCGAAATGCGACTATCACGGCCGCTGGATCGAGTGGATCGGCTAGCTGGCGGCAGGCTACGTGTCGTGCCGCGCCTGCCAGGCGTCCAGCCACTCGCGGCCCTGCATTTCAATCAGCCGCGAGGCAGTGCGCTCGAACTCGAACGCCTCCGTGACTCGCGGCCGGCCGGCATAGAGTTTTTGCGGTGGCGCTTCCGCGCTCGCCACCAGTCGCGCGCGCTGGTCGTAGAGCACGTCGACAAGCAGGATCATGCGCTTCGCCGGATTCCTGCGCTCCGGCGTCAGGATCGGAATGCGGTCGATGAAGATCGTGTCGTAGCGCTCGGCGATGGCGAGGTAGTCGCGCGCCCCGAGCGGGTTGTCGCAGAGATCGCCGAAGGAGAAGCGCGCTGCGCGCCCCGCGGACTGCGGAACGTCGATGACGCGGCCCTTGAGCTCGATCGCCGCCGGCTGCGGTTTGGCGCCGCGCGTCATCGCCTGCCACGCCTCGTTCATCTTCGCATCGGCGACCGCATCCACCGGCGTCATGTAGACCGGCAGATTGGCGAGCTTCTCCATGCGATAGTCCTTGCCGGCATCGAGCGTGACGATGTCGGCATGATTCTTAAGCAGCGAGATGAACGGCAAGAAGAGCTGGCGGTTGAGGCCGTCGCGATAGAGATCGTCCGGCGCGACGTTCGACGTCGCGACAAGCACCACGCCTTCGGCGAAGAGCGCCGAAAACAGCCGCGACAGGATCATCGCATCGGCGATGTCGGTCACGGAGAACTCATCGAAGCAGAGTACCCACGCCTGCTCCGCGATCGCCTTCGCGACTGGCGGGATAGGGTCGTCTTCCTTCACCGTGCCGTTCTTGCGCGCCGCGCGGTGCTGCTGGATGCGATCCTGCGCGTCGGCCATGAACTCGTTGAAGTGGACGCGGCGTTTGCGCCGCACCGGCACGAGCTCGAAGAAGATGTCCATCAGCATGGTCTTGCCGCTGCCGACGCCGCCATGGATGTAGAGCCCGCGCACCAGTTCGGGCTTGCGGCTTTTGGCGAATAGCCAGCCGAGCGACGACGATTTTTTTGCAAGCCGCTTGTCGGCGATCTCGTCGATCAGCCGGTCGAGCGCGGCGGCGACGCGCTGCTGCTCGGGATTGGTCTCGATGGCTCCGGTTTTTGAGAGATGATCGTAGCGTTGCGCGACGGTTGCATGCGTCTGGATACCGTCGCGAAGATGCATGGGCCGCCCGAGATTCGATGGATCAGGGACGGCCTATCAGGATTAGCGCGACAGAGAAACGGGCAGGCCGGTTTCGGTCTGGCCGTCGAAGCGCTCCGGCGAGGACGAATAGAGCCGGGCGAGCGTACCGCCGCTCTCGTCGTAAAGCGTGAGCTGCTTGCCGGCGACGTTCCACGACTTCACGCCATCGAGCGGTGCGGGGCAGCGTAGCGGTCCGGCGCGGAAGCCAGAGCCGAATTTCGTCTGCGGCGTCGCGACCTTGCACGACTGGCCGGAGACGGAAGCGTTCCACACGCCTGCCACCGCGGTGGCAGAGACGTCCGCCGCGCCTGCCGGCGGGCCCCCTGCCGGCGGCAATGCCGCCGTTGTCGTCGTCGCGCCTGGCGCCGCGGGGAATGCATTCGGATCGGTCGCACCTGGCGCGCCGGGCGGCGGCAGTGCGCCGGCGGTCACGGTGCCCGTCGGCGCGGGCGTCAGCGGTTCAGGTGTGCGCGTATCGAACGTCTGCATCCGCTCGCTCTGGCAGCCTGCCGCGAGCAGCGCGGCGAACGACAACGCCGCCAGGGCCGATTTCGAAATTGCCATACAAACCTCCGTAGGGACCGGCTGGCGCCGCTCGGCGTTTGCGATCCTCTAAACGCCAGACAAACCGGCGATGGTGGCGGAATTGCAACTCTATATGGTTAAAATACGGTTTCGCGGCCGAATTTGGCAGCAACGGGCCGGTTTCAGGCCTGGATCGTCCGGCTCGGCACGAAGACATAGCCACCGGGGCCAACGACATAACATTCGCGCAGGCCGTGCGGCTTGTCGATCGATCCGGCGAGCACGATGTGGTTGCCCGCCCGCGCCCTTGCCTCGATCGCGTCAGGATCGGCACCATAGATGCGGATCTCGAGACCGGCGCCGCGGAATTCCTGGTCACGCGCGACGCCGGCCATCTCGTGATCCTCATAGGCGTGGTCGGCGTGAATCATGAACACCGAACCGAGCAGCTCGACCGCGGCGAAATCCTCGTCGGCGTGCAGGATGCGCGCACCGAGAACGCCTTCGCAGAAATCGGCGAGCGGCGCGACCTCGGGCACGAGCAGATTGATACCGACGCCGCGCGGCAGCGAGCGGCCGAAGGCATCGGCCTTCATCCACGGGTCCCTGGTGCGCTTCATCGCCATGGCCACTCTCCCCCTGACAAATTCCGCATCGAATTCTAGCGAAGCCATATGACGCCCCCTTGGCATTCGGCCGGGCAATCCTTACGCCAGCGCCAGGGACCTGCACCGCAGGAAAGCACGTCGACCGATCTCACGCCGATGGCGGTTTTCCGCGGAAAAATTTCAACCGAACGTGACTTTCCGTTGACTGGAGCTTCTGCCTATTGTTCGGGCAACCATAAAAAGAGCCGGCTATCCGGCGAGGAAATGGACGACGATGGGGTGTCGTAACTTCATGCGGCTGGCAGCCGCGGCAGTGGTGATTCCGGCTTTTGCCGGGTTCGCCTTTGCTGGCGAGATCTGGCGCCCGGCCGGTGTCGTCGAACTGTTCACCAGCCAGGGCTGCTCCTCCTGTCCGCCGGCGGATGCCGTCTTCGCCGACATCGCCAAGGAAGACGACGTCGTCGCGCTCGCCTATCACGTCGACTACTGGGACTATCTCGGCTGGCGCGACACGATGGGGAGCGCGGACAATACAGCCCGGCAGAAGGATTATGCGAAAGCCTTCAAGGCCCGCTCGGTGTACACGCCGCAGGCCGTGATCAACGGCCGCACGCATGTGAACGGCGCAAGCCGCATCGCCATCGAGGCAGCGCTCGACGATATGCAGACGACTGGCGATGCGCCCAGCGTCGGCATCAGCGTCAAGCGCGCCGGTGAAAGCGTGCTGATCGAGACGGAGGAAGGCGATGGCGCGGAGCAGAACGCGCATGTGCTGCTCGTCTATTTCGATCCGCCCAAGCCGGTCCAGATCGAGCGTGGCGAGAACAACAGCAAGACCGTCACCTATTATAATCCGGTGACGTCTGTGCAGACGGCCGGCATGTGGCACGGCACCGCCGCGCGCTACGAAATGCCGGCAAGCGAAATCGCCAAGAAGGGCGAAGGCGGCTGCGCCGTCTTGCTGCAATCCGTGACCGATGAAGGCCTGCCCGGGCCGATCCTTGGCGCGACCGTCATCCGCAATGAGAGCCAGTAGCGGTCTCCGACGCAGACGAATTCAGGCAGCAAAAAACCGGTGCCAGTTTGAGACTGACACCGGTTCAATGATTTTGGGATCGTCGCACCTGGTTCCTTGCAAAAACCAGGGTTGGTTCGATCCGACGCAGGCCCGTGGGCGGGGGGCTTGGGGTTTACGAGCCGGTGCCGGACCGAACCGTCTCAGGCAACAGGACGGATGGTCGGTTCACATCGTGTCCTCGATTTGGATAATTCGTGGCAACTTTGTGGCGGAGCATCACCAATAATAACACCGAAAACGTTTTTGTGACCGCTCCTAACGGAACCTTTTGCGCCTCCAACTTACTTGCATTTCGCGGTCGAACGCGCAACGCTTGCCAACGTCGCACTATCGTCATGAAAGGCACGGCTTGATGACAGATCGCGCTGGGGGAGCGGAGGATGGGGACGCCTCCGCAATATTGATCCCGCTCCACGAAGTTAAGCGGGAGCGGCAAAACCTTATGGTCGGCTTCGACCGGCGCGAACTGGAACAAATCTTACGGCTTTACGGACGCATGGTCGCAGCCAATGAGTGGCGCGATTACGCCATCGATCACCTTCGCGACCGAGCGGTGTTTTCGGTGTTCCGCCGCACCAGCGAGACGCCCCTTTTCCAGATCGTCAAGGATCCGTCGCTTGCGCGCCGCCAAGGTGCTTTCAGCGTGATCGCGGCCGGCGGCCATATCCTCAAACGCGGGCACGAACTGGCGCGCGTCCTGAGTGTCTTCGACAAGACTTTGCGCCTCGTCCAGGCCTGAGTCGGCCTTTGTTATCTGCCTGACATTTCACGGAATTTTCGCTCCGGCAAAGAGTCCGGATCGGGCGCCGACGTATTGCCGCCATTCATCGTGAACTGCATGAAGACGGTGTCCAGCCAGCGGCCGTGCTTGTAGCCGGAACCCTCGAGTCGCCCTGAATGCGTGAAGCCGAGTTTCTCGTGCAGGATCACCGACGCGCTGTCGACGCGGCCGTCGCCGATCACCGCGATCATCTGGCGGTAGCCAGAGGCTTCGCAGAGTCGAATCAATTCGACCATCAGCGATTTGCCGATGCCTTTGCCCTTCGCCCGAGGCGCGACATAGACGGAGTTCTCGACGACGAAGCGATAGGCCGCGCGCGGACGGAACGGGCCGGCATAGGCGTAGCCGAGAATCGCCCCATCCTGCTCGGCGACGATGTAGGGAAACTGCCCGTCCGACAGCCCCTTGAACCGCACGCCCATTTCGCTGCGCGAAGGTGGTTCGAGCTCGTAGCTCGCAGTGCCGTTTTTCACTGCGTCTGCGTATATGTCCGTGATCTGGTCGAGGTCCCGCTCCTCGGCGGGTCGAGTTGCAAAAGTGCTCATTTTTTCAGCAGATGATTTCTCTGCCATCCATTTGAGCAGTGTTGCCGGCAAATGAAAAGGGCGGCCGTTGGGCCGCCCTTCGGAAGAATTCTGGTCCAGCGCTGCTTATTCGCGGTTGCCCAGGAACTGCAGCAGGAAGGTGAACAGGTTGATGAAGTCGAGATAGAGCGTCAGCGCGCCCATGATGGCCTTGCGGCCGGCGACGAGCACGTCGTCACCCTCGAAATACATCTCCTTGATCTTCTGCGTGTCGTAGGCGGTGAGGCCAGAGAAGACCAGCACGCCGATCGCCGAGATTGCGAACTGCAGGGCCGACGACTGCAGGAAGATGTTCACCAGCATCGCCAGGATGAGGCCGAACACGCCCATCACCAGGAAGGAGCCCATGCCTGTCAGGTCACGCTTGGTCGTGTAACCCCACAGCGACAGCGCGCCGAAGGCGGCGGCCGTGATGAAGAAGGTCTGCACGATCGACCCGCTGGTATAGACCAGGAAGATCGAGGACAGTGACACGCCCATCAGGGCGGCGAAGGCCCAGAAGGTGGTCTGCGCTGCCGAAACCGACATGTTCTGCACGCGGAAGGACAGGAAGAAGACCATCGCCAGCGGCGCGAGCATGACAACCCAGCGCAGCGGCGAGCCGTAGAGCGCGACGCCCAGATTGGTCAGCATCTTGCCGTTACCGAGCGTCGCCACGGCGGCGGCCGGATCGGTCGTTGTTGCGAGCATCACGGTGCCCAGCGCGGCAGCGCCGGTGATCACCATGGCGATGCCCATCAGGTTGTAGACGCGCAGCATGTATGCGCGCAGACCTTCGTCGATCGCGGCGTCCGCGCGGGCGCCCGTCGCGACGCGGGTCTGATAATTGCGAAGGGGTTCAGCCATTGAATTCCTCTGTGCTTCTGTCCCGTCCGGTGTCGGGCAGTTTCACCGCCCAGGCGCCGCTGGCGGGACTCCAGCATGCCTGCGGCGGAATATGATGGTTCTTTGCTTCGCGAACAAGACCGTCACCGCCTGCAAAAACCCGTGAACGGCCCGAATTTCAAACAAATACAGACGTAAATCGCCGAGATTAACGAAACTTAATCCGTGCCGCCTCGGTTTTCAGAGGTTTCGAAGGACGGGCGCGGCCTTGTGGCCGAGCACGCGCCAGGTCCCGACCAGGCCGATTCCGACGGTCAGGACCAGCGCGAAAACCGTCGTGCCCACTGCCACTTCCGGCAGGAACGCTGCCGGCAAGGTCATGATCTGCGAGACGACATACCAGGCAGCGATGCCGCCGGCGAACAGCGCGAAGATGGCGGTCGCCAGGCCGATCAGCATGTATTCCAGCGAAAAGGCGGTGATCAGCGTCCGGCGCGTCGCGCCGAGCGTCTTCAGCACGACGGCGTCGTGGATTCGCGCGCGGTTGCCCGCGGCGAGCGCGCCGGCCAGCACCAGCACCGAGGCGATCAGCGCCACACTGGCGGCTGCCCGAATCGCCGTGCCGAGCTGCGCCACGAGCCGGTTCACCACATCGAGCGCATCTTTCACCCGGACCGTCGTCACTGCCGGGAAGGTGCGCGTTACCGCGTTGAGAATGCGCGACTCATCTGCCGACGTCGCGTCCGGTATCGACAGCGTCGCCAGCCAGGAATGCGGCGCGCCGGCAAATGTGTTCGGCGAAAACACCATGACGAAATTGATGCCGAGCGATTCCCATTTGATTTCGCGGAAGTTGGCGATCTTCGCCGTGACGTTGCGGCCGAGCACGTTCACCGTCACCGTATCGCCGAGCTTCAGGCCGATGACCGCACCTTCCTCGGCCGCGAACGAGACCAGCGGCTCGCCGGTGTAATTCTCCGGCCACCATTCACCTTCACTCAGCGACGCGTTCTCCGGAATCTTTTCTTCGTAGGTCAGGCCGCGGTCTCCGCGCAGCACCCATGCGCCTTCCGGCGGCACCTCCATCTTGGCGACGTCAGTACCGTTGAGCTGCATGATGCGGCCGCGCAGCATCGGCACCTTCTCGAGCGTTCCGTTCGGCGCTTCCGATTGGATCAGCCGGTCGAACGCATCCACCTCGCCGCTCTGTATGTCGACGAAGAAGAAGTTCGGCGCGCGCGCTGGCAGATCGCCGGCGATCTGCTGGCGCAGGTTCCCGTCAATCAGCGCCAGCGTGACCAGCAGCGTCAGCCCGAGCCCGAGCGACAGCACGACAGACGGCGTCAGCGCGCCTGGCCGGTGGATGTTGCCGACGGCGAGTCGCAGCGCCGTTGAACGGACGCGCGGGCTCTTCCTCGCGATCCACTGCACCAGCCACGCGACGGAGCGCAGCACCACAAAGGCAAAGATGGTCGACAGCACGAACACCGTCGCGATCCAGCGTTCGGCGGAAAACCAGACGGCAAGCAGCGCAAGCGACGCCGCGATCGCAATTGCGCCGGCGACATAGATCAGACGCGGCAGGCCTTTCGCGTCGAAACCCATCTCGCGAAACAGCGCCGTCGCCGGCACGTCGCGCGCACGGCCGAGCGGCATCAGCGCGAAGGCGAGCGTCGTCATCACGCCGAACAGCGCGGCGATGCCGAGCGCGTCGAAATAGATTCCGGTTTCGGCCGGCACAGGAATGAAACTTGAAAGCGCAGCGCTCGCCGCTAACGGCATCAGCGCGCCGAGCACGAGGCCGATGGCGATGCCCATCCCGGCGATCGCCAGGATCTGCACGAGATAGACGGTGAAGACGAACCCACCCGACGCACCGAGGCTCTTGAAGGTAGCAATGACGCCGCGCTTGCTTTCGAGGTAGGCGCGCACGGCGTTTGCCACGCCAACACCGCCGACCACCAGCGCGGTCAAACCGACCAGCGTCAGGAATTGCGAGAACCGCTCTATGTTGGCGGACAGCGACGGAGCGGCATTGCTGCGGGTGCGCACGCTCCAGCCCGATTCGGGAAACTCCGTCGTAGCGCGATCACGCATCGCATTGACAGTTGCTTCGGGCGTGCCTGCAGGCACCCTGATCTTGTAGGCATGCTCGACGAGACTGCCCGGCTGAATCAGCCCAGACGCGCGCAAGCCCTCCATCGAGACGAGCAGCCGCGGCGCAAATCCGAAACCGTCCGACACCGCGTCAGGTTCTGTGACGAGCATCGCGCGCAATTCAAAGATCGCGGTGCCGAGTTTCACGCGCGCGCCGGGTGTCAGG
>DATJTE010000063.1:0-17415 GCA_035503715.1 Rhizobiaceae bacterium
TCAAGATCGACTACAGCGTGGCCGACATTCCGCCGGTGGATATATTGTTCGTCGCGGTCGGCCTGACAACGGAGTTCCCGGGCAAGAGCAAGGTGCTGGCGGCGCTGAGAAGCTGGGGTCGCCGCGGCGGCAAGCTTGGCGCGCTTTCGGTCGGTTCGCACATCCTTGCGGAAGCCGGCCAGCTCGACGGCTATCGCTGCACGATCCACTGGGAGAACCGCGCCGGCTTCATGGAAAAATTTCCGGACATCCAGTGCACCGGCAACGTCTATGAGATCGACCGCAAGCGTTACACCTGCGCCGGCGGCACGACATCGATCGACCTGATGCTGGAGATCGTACGCACCGATTTCGGCGCCAACCTCGCCAATGGCGTCGCCAACCAGTTCCAGCACGAGCGCATCCGCTCGGCCGGCGACCGGCAGCGCGTCGGGCCTGAACGCGACCTGACCGGCAAGTCGGAGAAACTGCGCAAGATCGTCGAGCTGATGGCCGACAATCTCGACGAACCCTATTCGGCGGTGGAGCTGGCGAAGTCCGCCGGTCTCTCGGTGCGCCAGGTGGAACGGCTGTTCCTGCGCCATCTCAGCGTGACGCCGGGCCGCTATTACATGCGGCTGCGGCTGGAACGGGCGCGCGAGCTGCTGCGCCAGACGAACATGCCGATCCTCGACGTGGCGATCGCGACGGGCTTCACCTCGCATTCCTATTTTGCGCAGAGCTACCGCCTGCAGTTCGGCCGGCCGCCGAGCGAGGAGCGGCGGACCACTTACTGAGCAGCCGCTACCGCCATTTGCCGGTATCGACACCGAGGGTTGCAACGTTCCACGCCCTTGGCTAGCTTCCGCAGCGCAATCTTCATGCGGCGGAGGGGACGATGGCGGGGTTGATCCGGAACGGTCTTGCGGTTGTGATGATGCTAGCCTTTTCGGCAGTCGCATCCGCCGCCGACAAGGCGATCATCGTTCTCGACGCATCGGGCTCCATGTGGGGCCAGATCGACGGCAAGCCAAAGCTGGAAATCGCGCGCGAGACGCTGAAGACGGTTCTGGCCACCATTCCCGCCGACCTCGAACTCGGCCTGATGGCGTACGGCCACCGCGAGAAGGGAAGCTGCACCGACATCGAACTCGTCGTGCCGCCGGCCGCCGGGACGGCTGGCGCGATCACCGCCGCGGCCGATTCGATGAAATTCCTCGGCAAGACGCCTCTCTCGGCCGCGGTGAAGCAGGCGGCAGAGGCGCTGAAATATCAGGAAGACAAGGCGACGGTGATCCTGATCACCGACGGGCTGGAAACCTGCAACGCCGACCCGTGCGCTTTGGCCAAGGAGCTTGAGCAGTCGGGCGTCGACTTCACCACGCACGTCGTCGGATTTGGCCTGACCGCGGAAGAGGGTCAGCAGGTCTCCTGCCTCGCCGACGATACAGGCGGCAAATATTTCCAGGCGGACGACGCGGGTGGATTGAAGGATGCGCTGGCCGAGGTGGTTGTGCCCGAGCCGGCACCAGCGCCAGCACCTGCGCCCGAACCCGCTCCGGCGCCCGAGCCGGAGAAGGTCGAATACAACCTCGTGCCGAAGACCTTGCTCAAGGAAGGCGGCGAGGCGCCGATCATCGACGTCTATTACGAAGTGTCGAAGGTCAACGCGGCCGGCGAGAAGGGCGATCGCCTGGAAGGCGGCTACAACGACTACAAGGTGTCTCTCGATCCGGGCGACTACATCGTTTCGGCGGCGAGCGGCAATGTAACGGTGGAGCAGAAGGTCACCGTGACGGCGGACAAAGTGGCCGAGCCGCTGTTCATCCTGAATGCCGGTACGCTCATCCTGCGTGCCTTGCCGTCGCCCGGCGAAGAGCCCGACGGTGACGCCCAGATCATCGTCGACTATCCGGGCGAGGGCGAATCCTCGGCGAATTTCGGAAAGGTCACGACCGTCGTGGCCGAAGGCGAAACGAAGGTGACCGTCACGCTCGGCGCCGGCGAGGTGGTCGAGACATTCCAGGTCGCGGCCGGCCAGACCATCGAGAAGGACATCATCGTCGGCGTCGGCAAGGCCATCGCAAACGCGTACTACACGGCCGGCGGCGAGAAGGTCGATTCCGGCGACCTCACCTGGGGCATCTTCAAGGCGGCGAAGAAAATGGACGGCAGTCGCGATCAGGTGACGTACGGCTATGGCGCGGGTCAGCAGTTCGACCTGCCCACGGGCGACTATGTCGCGGTGGTGGACATGCAGGCCTCCAAAGCGGAACAGCCGTTCAGCATCAAGGTCGGTGAACTGACCGAGGTCAACGTAGCGCTCAATGCCGGCGTGGTGGCGATCAGTGCGACGGGCGCCGACGGGTTCAGGATATTCGAAGCCAAGAAGAATATCCAGGGCGAGCGCAAGCAGGCCACCTATGGATATGGCGAGACCTTGCAGACAACGCTTGTCGCGGGCGACTACGTCGTCATCACCGACTTCAAGACGGACAAGGCCGATAGCGAGACGCCGTTCACGGTGAAGGCCGGTGAGCGGACGGAGGTCACCGTTCCATAGGATTGCAAGGCGCCGCCAGGATGTTTATGGAAGCGCCTCCACAGGTCAACACGAAGGAGGGCTGCGTGGTCAGACATGATCCTCATCGTCAGCGCGGCCCTGTCCTCGCCCTGCAGATGCGTTTGCAGGGCTGACCGCAGACGATCGCCAAAAGCGTATCCCTTTCCGGTCCGCCCTCAGGGTGATGCCGCGCCTGCCAAGGCCGGCATCGTGACGATCCACCTGGCTTCGGCGCATAGCGCGAAGCTCCGGACAGACCAGAGAACCACCATGGCACTGATCAATCTGCGCTCGCTCGGCGTGACGCTTGGCGCACCGCTCTTCTCCAATTTGAATCTCTCCATTGAGCCCGGCGATCGGCTGGGGCTGGTGGCGGCGAACGGCCGGGGCAAGTCCACGCTGCTGCGCACCATCGCCGGCGCGTTCGAGCCGACGGCGGGCGACGTCACGCGCTCGCGCGGCCTGCGCGTCGGCCATGTCGAGCAGGATGTGCCGGCGGCACTGGCGCCGCTGACGTTTCGCGACGTGGTGCATCGTGCGTTGCCCGCGGATCAGGTCGACAGCGAAAGCTGGCGCGTCGATGTCGCGCTGGAAGAACTCGGCGTGCCGGAGGAGATGCGCGAGCGGCCGCTTGCCGCGCTGAGCGGCGGCTGGCAGCGGCTTGCCATGCTTGCCCGCACCTGGGTGACCGAGCCGGACATGCTGCTGCTCGACGAACCGACCAATCACCTCGACCTCGCCCGGATCGGCCAGCTCGAGGACTGGCTGAACGCGCTGCCGCGCGACATTGCGGTGGTCGTCGCGAGCCACGACCGCGCCTTCCTCGATGCGGTGACCAACCGCACACTGTTCCTCAGGCCGGAAGCGTCGCCTGTTTTCTCGCTGCCCTATTCGCGCGCCCGCGAGGCGCTCGACGAAATCGATGCGTCTGCGGAACGCCGCTTCGAGAAGGACATGAAGACGGCGCAGCAACTGCGCCGACAGGCGGCCAAGCTGAAGAACATCGGCATCAATTCGGGCAGCGACCTGCTGACGGTGAAGACCAGGCAGCTCCAGGAGCGGGCCGAGCGCATCGAGGATGCAGCGCGGCCGGCGCATCTGGAGCGGTCGGCGGGCGCGATCAGGCTCGCCAATCGCGGCACGCATGCCAAGGTTCTGGTGACGCTGGACGATGCGGCGGTGACGACGCCGGACGGCACGCTGCTGTTCAAGACGGGCCGGCTCTGGATCCGGCAGGGCGACCGCATCGTGCTGCTCGGCCGCAACGGCGCCGGCAAGACGCTGCTGGTGACGATGGTGAAGCAGGCGATCGTCGCGCCCGCGGATTCCGCCCCGCAGGTCAAGGCAACACCATCGCTGGTGTTGGGTTACGGCGATCAGGGTCTGGCCGACCTCGTGGACACCGAAACGCCACTGGCGATTGTCTCGCGGCAGTTCGAGCTCGGCGAGCAGCGTGCCCGCAGCCTGCTGGCTGGCGCGGGGATCGAACTGAACATGCAGACGAGCCCGATCGGCAGGTTGTCGGGCGGCCAGAAAGCGCGGCTCGGCATGCTGGTGCTGCGGCTCAAGGCCCCGAACTTCTACCTGCTCGACGAACCGACCAACCATCTCGACATCGACGGCCAGGAAGCGCTGGAAGAGGAGCTGATGAAGCACGAAGCGAGCTGCCTGCTCGTCTCGCACGACCGCAGCTTCATCCGCGCCGTCGCCAACCGCTTCTGGCTGATCGACCGGAAGCGGCTCATCGAGGTCGACGGGCCGGAGGATTTTTTCGCCGACGAGGCGGCGCGGCGGTAGCGGTTCAAGCGAACGGAGTGACGGTGCCAGGCACCGTCACTCCCCTATGCTGACGCCCTCGCGGCGCGGATCGGCACCGCCTTCGATGCCGGTCGGCAGGATGGCGATGCCGTGCAGGCCGGAGTTTAAATCCTTGACCTCGGTCTCGAAGCCGAGGGCCTGAAGGTCCTTCTCGAAGCCGGCCGCCGCGGTGCCGGCTTCAAGCTCGAAGGTGCCAAAACGATTGACCATGTTGGGCAGCGCGATCGACTGCTGGATGTCCAGTCCCCAGTCGAGATGCGCGATGATCGTCTTCGCCACGTAGCCGATGATCTGGCTGCCGCCCGGCGAGCCGATGATCAGCCGTGGCGTGCCGTTCTCCAGCACGATGGTCGGCGACATGGACGAGCGCGGCCGTTTGCCGGGCTCGACGCGATTGGCGATCGGCACGCCGTCCTTGTGGGTGCGGAAGGAGAAGTCGGTCAGCTCATTGTTGAGCAGGAAACCGCCGACCATGAGGCGTGAGCCGAAGCCGCTTTCGATCGTGGTGGTCATCGACAGGGCGTTGCCTTCGGCATCGACGATGGAGAAATGGCTGGTTGACGGCAGCTCAATGCTTTCATCGTCGGCTTGCAGTAGCGCGTGGTCCCAGGCAGGTTCGCCGGCGGTCACCTCGCCAAGAGTCTTGTCGGTCTTGAGCAGTGCGGCGCGCGGGGCGAGATAGTCGTCGGCGAGAAGGCCCTTGAGCGGCACCGGCACGAAATCGCTGTCGGCGAGATAGCGGTCGCGGTCGGCGAAGGCGAGCCGCGAGGCATCGCCGATCAGCCGCCAGCTTTGCGGATCGTCCGGGCCGAGCGTCTTGATGTCGAAGGGTTCGATCAGTTTCAGGATCTGGCCGACCGCGACGGCGCCGGAGGAGGGTGGTCCCATGCCGCACACATCGCGGCCGCGATAGGCGACGCACACGGGCTCGCGCTCGACGACGCGATAATTGGCGAGGTCGCTCAACTGCATGACGCCCGCATTGGCCGCGCCGCGCACCGTTGCAACGATGTCGCCGGCGAGCGGGCCTTCGTAGAACGCATCGGCACCGTCGAGGGCGAGCGCCTTCAGCGTCGCAGCGTAGGCGGGATTTTTCAGCGACGCGCCAGCGGCAAGCACAGTTCCGCCCGGCATGAAGTAGCTGGCGGTGGCCGGATGGCTTGCAAGCGTATCCACATCGTCTGCGAGCAGGCCGGCGAGTCGCGGCGACACGGCAAAACCATTTTCGGCCAGAGCGATGGCTGGCGTGAACAGCGATGGCCACGCCGTTTTGCCCCAGCGGCGATGTACGGTTTCGAGCAAACGCGGGGTGCCCGGCACACCGACGGAACGGCCGCCGATCACGGCGGGGATGAAGTCGAGCGGTTCGCCCTTGTCGTCAAGGAAGAGCTGTGGACGCGCCGCAGCCGGCGCGGTCTCGCGGCCGTCGAGCGTCGTCAGCTTCTTTGTTGCTGCGTCCCAGTACACAAGGAATGCGCCGCCGCCGAGGCCGGATGACTGCGGCTCGACAAGCCCGAGGACGAGTTGCACCGCGATCATCGCGTCGATCGCATTGCCGCCCTTGGCGAGGACATCCGCGCCTGCCTGCGCGGCGAGCGGGTTTGCGGCCGAGACCATCCAGGTCTTGGCCTGGACAGGCGCTGGCACATCGCCACTGGTCAACCCGGGCGTCGATGCTTCCGGTGCGACCGTGTCAGTTGCTTGCTGCGATAGTGCGGGTGCTGACCCGGCGAGCAGAAGAGCGAGAAGGGTCGAAGACAGTCGGGCAGACAACAATCCGGTCATGCGTTCGCTCCGCAATCAGCCCCGCGGGCATGATGGCTTTGCATCGCGCTCGCGTAAAGAGGCGTGATATGTCGGCCTTCCGGCTGACTGAGCGCTATTTCGCGAACGCGCTCACCGCAGCAAGACGGAAGCGCCGCCGGCGGCCTCAATTAACTTCGCCGCCTTTTTGTCAAACGTGACAAACTCGGTGCCGCCCAGTTGCGCGCCCTCGACTGCAATGGCGCCATCAGCGAAATCTCCACCTGAAATCAGGAAACGGAGTCCTGCATCGATCGCCACGGAATTCGCGACGACCCTTCCGGATTTGAGCAGATTCTTGATAGAGGCCGCGATGCTTTCAGCGGAACGTTTATGGCCGCGCTGCAGCACCCAGACGAATTCGCAGAGGGTGGTGACCGGAACGGCAATTAGCTCGGCGTCCGCAACGAATTTGATCGCCTGCTCAGCCTGCTTGGGATCATCCTGAACGGCGAGCCGGACCAACACATTCGTATCCGGTGTGATTTTCATCGCTTGCCAGCCCAGGCGTCCGCGATGATCTCGTTCATCTCGTCAATTGTAAGGGTTGGTCCGTCAGGATCATGCAGACTGCCGAAAAAACCGTCGAGGTCTCCGCCTTTCTTCAGCGGCCGCAAACGCAATTCGCCTTCCGAGACATCCGCCCTGACTTTCTGTCCCGGCTTTACGCCGAGTTCCCGAAGGATCTCTTTCTTCAGGGTCACCTGACCTTTTGCCGTGATGGTGAGAACAACCATGGGATCAACTTCCTGAGCAGAAAGTAAGGCAAATCTGCCTTACTTTCAAGTGAAATCGATCATGCCGCGAAGGCGGTTGCGCCCTGGTCGGCGCGGGTGGCCAGCGCGCGGAAGCCGGCAAACAGCTCGCGGCCGAAGCCAAAACCGTTGGCCGACAGGTCGATAACTTCCGCGTCGCGCAGCGCCAGGTCGCCGGCGGGTACCAGCAGCTCGAGCCTGCCGGCTTCGGCGTCGAGGCGCAGAACGTCGCCGGTGCGCACCTTGCCGATCGCGCCGCCGTCGAGCGCTTCCGGCGTGACATGGATGGCGGCCGGCACCTTGCCCGACGCGCCCGACATGCGGCCGTCGGTGACCAGCGCCACCTTGAAGCCGCGATCCTGCAAAATGCCGAGCACCGTGGTGAGCTTGTGCAGCTCCGGCATGCCGTTCGCCTTCGGCCCCTGGAAGCGGATGACGGCAATAAAATCGCGCTCCAGCTCGCCCGCCTTGAAGGCTTCGTTCAGCGCCTGCTGGCTGTCGAAGACGATAACAGGCGCTTCAACGATGCGCTTCTCGGGCTTGACGGCCGAGGTCTTGATGATCGCCTTGCCGAGATTGCCGGAGAGAACTTTCAGGCCGCCGGTCGACTGGAACGCCTTTGAGGCCGGCGCCAGGACTTTTTCGTCGCCGCTGACCTGCGGGGCAGGGCGGCGAACGACGGAGCCATCCGCAGCCAGCGCCGCTTCGACCGTGTAGGGTTTCAGGCCCTCACCCCAGACGGTGCTCACATCTTCATGCACGAGGCCTGCCTGGATCAGCTCGCGGATCAGAAAACCCATGCCGCCGGCGGCGTTGAAATGGTTCACGTCGGCGAGCCCGTTCGGGTAGACGCGCGCCAAGAGCGGCACGGCTTCCGAGAGATCGGAAATATCCTGCCAGGTCAGCGCGATGCCCGCGGCGGCGGCCATGGCGATCAGGTGGATCGTGTGGTTGGTCGAACCGCCGGTGGCATGCAGGCCGACGACGCCGTTCACGACGGAGCGCTCGTCAATCATCTTGCCGACAGGCGTGTAGGCATTGCCGAGTTGCGTGATAGCCAGCGCGCGCTTCGCAGCTTCCTTCGTCAGCGCTTCGCGCAGCGGCGTGCCGGGGTTGATGAAGGACGAGCCCGGCGTATGCAAGCCCATGATCTCCATCAACATCTGGTTGGAGTTGGCGGTGCCGTAGAAGGTGCAGGTGCCCGGGCCGTGATAGGATTTGGACTCGGCGTCCAGCAACTCGGCGCGGCCGACCTTACCCTCGGCATAGAGCTGGCGGATTTTTGCCTTCTCATCGTTCGGCAGGCCGGAGGTCATCGGGCCGGCCGGGATGAACACCGCGGGCAGATGGCCGAAGGTCAGCGCGCCGATCACCAGACCGGGCACGATCTTGTCGCAGACGCCGAGATAGACGGCAGCGTCGAACATGTTGTGGCTCAAACCGACGGCGGTCGCCATGGCGATCACGTCGCGCGAGAAGAGCGACAGCTCCATGCCGGGCTGGCCCTGCGTGACGCCGTCGCACATGGCGGGCACGCCGCCGGCGACCTGCGCGACACCGCCCGCCTCGAGCGCTGCCTGCTTGATCAATTGCGGATAGGTCTCGAACGGCTGATGTGCCGAGAGCATGTCGTTGTAGGAGGTGATGATGCCGAGGTTCGGCACGCGGTCGCCGGCGAGCTTGGTCTTTTCGGCAGGCGAGCAGACGGCAAATCCGTGGGCGAGGTTGCCGCAGGAGAGCGCAGCGCGATTGGCGGTTTGGGACGCTGCCACTGTGATCCTGTCGAGATAGGGTTCGCGTGTGGCGCGTGAGCGTTCGCGAATCCGCTGGGTGATCTGTTCGATGTCCTTGCGGGCAGTCATTGGCCGAGTCCTCGTCAGGGCGCCCAGAAAATCTGAATCGGTGCGCGCGCGGCACGGAACACCGCGGAAATTGGTAGCGCGCTTGATGGATCAAGCGCGGCATCGAGCACGCGTTTCTTCTCCGCGCCTTCGATGTGCAGCGCGATGAAGGGCGCTTCGATCAGCCGCGCCAGCGGTAGTGTCAGGCGCGGCTCGCCTGCGGTTTTCGCATGAACGGACATGACGAGCGCTGGATTCGACGGGGCGAGCAACGTCTCGAGGTCATCAGCGTCGGGGAAGAACGAGGCGGTGTGACCGTCGCCGCCCATGCCAAGCACGACGGCATCGAGCGGCCAGGTCAGAGTGGCGAGGTCGCCCGCCACGGCAACGGCTGCGTCTTCGACGGTCGCTTCGTCACGATAGAGGCCGACAAAACGCGCGGCTGCTGCCTCGTTCTTCAGGAGCATTGACCGAACGAGATGTTCGTTCGAGCGGTCGGATGACGGCGGCACGAAGCGTTCGTCAACGAGCGTCACGGTCATGTGTTTCCAATCAAGCGGCTTCGTGGAGAGGGCACGAAAAAAATTGCCGGGCGTCGCGCCACCCGAGATGGCGAGCAGCGCTTCGCCCTTGCTCGCGATCGCTTGCGACAGTAGATCGGCAATTCTGGCCGCCAACGCCTCGGCAAGCTCGCCGCGCGTGTCAAATGTGTTGAGCTCGGTGTTCACGTCCTCGCGCTCAGGCGCTCTCGTGCCAGGTGCGGCCATCGCGCTCGATCAAGGCGATCGAGGCCGACGGGCCCCAGGTGCCGGCAGTATAGCCTTGCACTTCCTGCCGGCTGTCGGCCCAGGCATTGAAGATCGGGTCGATCCAGCGCCACGCCGCCTCGACCTCGTCGCGGCGCATGAACAGCGTCTGGTTGCCGCGGATGACGTCCATCACGAGCCGCTCGTAAGCGTCCGGCGCTCGCCCGTCGAAGGCCTGGGCAAAGCTCATGTCGAGCGGGATCTGTTTCAGGCGCATGCCGCCCGGGCCCGGATCCTTGATCATGATGTACTGCTTCACGCCCTCGTCGGGCTGCAGGCGGATAACGAGCTGGTTGGCCTGAATGCGGCCGGCGCTCTCGCCGAAGATCGAATGCGGAATCGGCTTGAACTCGATGACGATTTCCGAGACGCGCGAAGCAAGACGCTTGCCGGTGCGCAGGTAGAAGGGCACGCCGGCCCAGCGCCAGTTGGCGATCTCGGCCTTGATGGCGACGAAGGTTTCCGTGGTGCTGTCCGCGCCGAGCTCTTCCTGATAACCCTTCACCGCGCCGCCCGAGGACGCGCCGGCTTTGTATTGCCCGCGCACGGTCGACTTCGGCGCTTCCTGGCCATTGATGCGCTTCAGCGAGCGCAACACCTTGAGCTTCTCGTCACGCACCGCATCCGCGTCCATCGACTGCGGCGGCTCCATCGCCACCAGGCAGACGAGCTGCAGGATGTGGTTCTGCACCATGTCGCGCAGCGCGCCGGCCTTGTCGTAATAGGTGACGCGGTCCTCGAGGCCGACCGTCTCGGCGACGGTGATCTGCACGTGATCGATATGCGCCGAGTTCCATAGCGGCTCGTAGAGCGCATTGGCGAAACGCAGCGCCATCAGGTTCTGCACCGTCTCCTTGCCGAGATAGTGGTCGATGCGGAAAATCTGGTGCTCAGCGAAGTTACGGCCGATCTCGTCGTTCAACGCTTTCGCGGAAGCGAGATCTCGGCCGATCGGCTTCTCGACGACGATGCGCGAGTTCGGCGAGATCATCTCGTGCTTCTTCAGATTGTGCGCGATATCGCCGAAGAGCGCAGGCGCCACGGCGAGATAGAAGGCACGGATGACATCCGACTCGCCAATCTTCTTCTTGAGTTTGTCGAAGCCATCTCCGGTCTTTGCATCGACCGCCACGTAGGACAGGCGCGCAAGGAACGTATCGAGGTCTTTCTTGTCGAGGTCGGCCTTGTTCACATGCTCGGTCAGCGCCTTACGCGCATATTCCTGGAACTCCTTGTCGCTCATCTTCGAGCGCGACGCGCCGATGATGCGGGTCGGCTCGGAGAACTGCCCGTCTTTCAGGCGGTAGTAGAGCGCCGGCAGAAGCTTGCGCTCGGAGAGGTCGCCGGTGCCGCCGAAAATGATGAAGTCGAAAGGATCGACGGGGATGATCTGGCTCGTCATTGTCTTTCCAATACGGTCACAGCCGATTGTCGCGGCTCATATAATCTAATCGATTTAAATCCGCCAGTGTCATGGTGTCACACATTCGACCTTGACACTGGCGCTTGGCGCGCGGTTTTTCGACCGGCAGCATCGCCGAGGCTGTTAGCACCTGCAGCATAAAGCTGGTGTGAATGAAGACAAGGAGAAAGCGGGCATGGGCACGCATCTTTCCCGCACCGTTGCCGAAGGTCTGGCCTTTATGAATTTGATCGACGGCAAGCCGGCCGATGCGCTGTCCGGCGAGCGGATCGACGTGGTGTCGCCGTCCGACGGCAAGGTGTTCGCTTCAATCCCCGCATCCGGCCAGGCCGACGTCGATCGCGCGGTGAAGGCGGCGAGGAAAGCATTCCAGGAAGGACCTTGGGCAAAGATGCCGGCGGTCGAGCGTGGCCGCTGCCTGACGCACCTGTTTCAACTCGTCGAGAAGAATGGAACCGAGCTTGCAGCGCTCGAATCGCGCGACACCGGCAAGCCGGTGCGGCAGGGCAAGGCCGACATCGTCGCGACGATGCGGTACTACGAATTTTACGGCGGCGCCTGCGATAAGATCCACGGCGACACGATCCCCTTCCTCGACGGTTACACGGCGCTGACACTGCGCGAACCGCATGGCGTGGTCGCCGGCATCATCCCGTGGAACTATCCGCTGCAGATCCTTGCGCGCGTCGTGGGCGCAGCCCTCGCGATGGGCAACACGCTGGTGGTGAAGCCGGCGGAGGACGCGTCGCTGACCACGATCCGCATCGCCGAGCTGGCGCTCGAAGCCGGCGTGCCGCCCGGCGTGTTCAACGTCATCACCGGGTACGGCCGCGACGCGGGCGCACTGCTCTCGGCGCATCCCGACGTCCATTATGTGACGTTTACGGGTTCGGTCGGCACCGGCACCGCGATCCAGCAGGCGGCCGCGGTTCACAATCGCGGCGTGACGATGGAATTAGGCGGAAAATCGCCGCAGATCGTCTTCGCCGATGCGGATATCGACGCCGCACTACCGGTGCTGGTAAACGCGATCATCCAGAATGGCGGCCAGACGTGCTCGGCCGGCAGCCGGGTGCTGATCGAGCGGCCGGTTTATGAGCGCGTCGCGGCGGGATTGGCGGAGCGGTTCGCAAAGCTCGTCGCCGGTCCACACGATGCCGATCTCGACCTCGGTTCGCTGATCAACCTCAAACAGAAGGAGCGCGTCGCCGGCATGGTGTCGGCGGCCGAGAAGGCGGGCATTCCGTTGCTCGCGCGCGGATCAATCGCGAAGGATGCGCCAGCCGGCGGTTACTATTTCGCGCCGGCGCTGTTCGGCACGGTCGATCCGGACGCAGTGATCGCGCAGCAGGAGGTATTCGGGCCGGTGTTGACGCTCTTCCCGTTCGAGGACGAAGCGGATGCGATCCGGCTGGCGAACAGCACCGATTACGGCCTGGTGTGCGGCGTCTGGACGAGGGACGGCGCGCGCCAGCATCGCGTGGCGAAACGCGTGCGTTCGGGCCAAGTGTTCGTCAACGGGTATGGCGCCGGCGGCGGCATCGAGCTGCCGTTCGGCGGCTTCAAGCGCTCCGGCCACGGGCGCGAAAAAGGATTCGAGGCGCTCTATGACATGAGCGCGACCAAAACGATCGTTTTCAATCACGGATAATCAGCATGCGTCTGAAAGATAAGGTCGCCATCATCACCGGTGGCGCGTCGGGGTTCGGCGAAGGCATGGCGAAACGCTTCGCCGAAGAAGGCGCCAAGGTCGTCGTCGCCGACCTGAATGCGAAGGGCGCCGAGAAGGTCGCCAACGAGATCGGCAAGAATGCGATCTTCACGGCCACGGACGTATCGCAGCGCTCCGAGATCGACGAGATGGTCTATGCGGCGAAGAACCAGTTCGGCCGCGTCGACATCATGGTCAACAATGCCGGCTACACGCACCGCAACGGCGACATGCTGGGGGTGCCGGAAGAGACGTTCGATCTGATCACCTCGGTCAACATGAAGGCGATCTATTATGCGGCGTTGGCCGTGGTGCCGATCATGGAGCGGCAGGGCGGCGGCTCGATCCTGACAACGGCATCGACGGCGGGGCTGAGACCGCGTCCCGGACTCACCTGGTACAATGCATCGAAAGGCTGGGCGATCACCGCGACCAAATCGATGGCGGTGGAGGTTGCACCGAAGAATATCCGCGTGAACTGCCTGTGCCCCGTAGCGGGCGAGACCGGCATGCTGGCGCAGTTCATGGGCGAGGACACGCCGGAACTGCGCGCGAAATTCCGCTCGTCCATCCCGCTCGGCCGGCTTTCCACGCCGCTCGACATCGCCAATGCGGCACTGTGGCTTGTGTCCGACGAAGCCGAGTTCATCACCGGCGTGGCGTTGGAGGTTGACGGCGGCCGGTGTATCTAGCGTCCGGGAGGACGGGCCATGCATCGAGTCGCGATATCCGGAACCGGCGTATTTACGCCATCCGACGTGATCACCAACGCGGAACTGGTCGCGTCCTACAACGAGTATGCGCACCGGCAGAACACGCTGCATGCCGAGGCGATCGCCGCCGGCGAACGTGAGCCGATGCCGATGTCGTCGGAAGAGTTCATCGTCAAGGCGTCAGGAATCGAGCGCCGGCACGTCATGTCGAAGTTCGGCGTCATCGATCCGGGCATCATGCATCCGATGCTGCCCGAGCGCTCGGACGACGAACTGTCGATCATGGCCGAGATCTCGGTGAAGGCGGCGGACGAGGCGATCCTCGAAGCTGGATTGACGGCCGCCGACATCGATGCGGTCATCTGCGCGGCGTCGAACCATGAGCGCGCCTATCCGGCGATCGCCATCGAGGTCCAGCAGGCGCTGGGCATCAAGGGTTTCGCCTTCGACATGAACGTCGCCTGCTCGTCTGCGACGTTCGGCATGCAGCTTGCCGCAGACATGATCCGCACGGGTTCGGTGCGCGCTATCCTGATGGTCAATCCGGAGATCACCTCGGGGCATCAGGAATGGCGCGACCGCGACTGCCATTTCATCTTCGGCGATGTCTGCACGGCGGTGGTGATGCAGCGCGCGGAAGACGTGACCAGCGATGCATACGAAATCCTGTCGACGCGATGCCTGACGGAGTTCTCAAACAACATCCGCAACAATAACGGCTTCCTGAGACGCACGCGCGAAGGCCACATGGCGGACCGGCGCGACATGCAGTTCCGCCAGGAGGGCCGCAAGGTCTTCAAGCAGGTCGTGCCGATGGTGGCCGAATTGATGCTCGGCCATCTGGCTGACGAGAAGATCGAGCCGTCGGCACTGTCGCGGCTCTGGCTGCATCAGGCCAATAAAGGAATGAACGACCTGATCGGCGAAAAGGTGCTCGGCCGCCAGCCGACGCGCGAAGAGCAGCCGAACATCCTGCAGGAATACGCCAACACCTCGTCGGCGGGATCGGTGATTGCCTTCTCGCAATTCTCCGACGATCTGCCGAAGGGCAGCCTGGGCGTCATCTGCTCCTTCGGTGCCGGCTATTCGGCCGGCAGCGTAATCGTGCGCAAGATGTGAGCGCTATTTCACGAAGCTCTTGTAGACGTAGCCGCGCGTGCCTTCGTAGACGACCTCGCACCAGCTCTCGCAGTTGATGATGCTGAGCGACGCTTTTGCCGGCACCACGCGCAGAACCTTGGACTCGTCGTTTGGACCGGAGCGCAAATTGACGTGCTTGTTGACCCGGCCGGGGCGCGCAGTGGCTGCCGAGACAGGCTCTGGTTTTGCGATGGCCGCGGTCGTGGCCGCATCCGGCTTGCTCGCATCTTCCTGTTTGGGCTTGGCCACCGCCGGCTCCGCATGCGCAGGCGTGGCATTCTTTTCGGGTGCAGGTACTGCGGCCTGAGCATCCGGAGCTGCTGGCTGCGGTGCGGCTTCAGCCGAAGCATCCGGTCCGGGCGGCGTGCGCGCTGCGCCGGAGCTCAGCGCTGCGGTGACGGTCTCGCTGGCCAGCACCTCGGCTTTCTGTTCCGCGGCTTCGATCGAATTGCCCCAGCGCGGGCTGGCGTCGGGCAGCGACACGACGCTTGCCGTGGCGGTCTGGTCCAGCGCTTCGGGCGTGATGACAGCGGGAGCGGGCTCGGTCGCGGCCGCCGGATCGGCTGACGCGGCGGCAACTCCGGCGAGAACATCCGCTTTTGCCGCGGCAAGGTCTTCTGCCGGCTTTATCGTGACGGTCTTGACCGACTTGACCGGGATCGTTTCTTCCGGGTTTGCCGACACAGGCTCGGCGGCTTCGGGCGCCATGGCGGCAGGTTGCGCGGCAGCGGTTTGCGGGATTGGCGCTTCGATGCCGTGAACGTTGTCTGCACGGGGCGCAAATGCCAGCAGCACGCCGAATCCGCCCACCGCGAAGAGCGTGACCACACCGCCGGCAATGGCCGCGATGCGATGCTGCTTCAGGGTGACGTTTGGCAAGGTCGCGAAACCGCGCCCTGTCCGCTTCGGATAGGGCTCGGGGGCGAAGCTGTTGTCTTGCTCGATAGTCTGGGTTTCGATTGGCTTGTCAGTCTCTGTCACCGGCTCTTCGTAATAAGCCGGAAGGGGGCTGTTCATGACGCGGCTCTCCAACGATGACCGAACTCCTGATGGATCAGCAAAGCGCCCCCGCGGCTTGCGATCCGGCTCGATCTTCCCTCAAACGCAACGGGCAGCCCAAGGCTTTCCAGCCCATGGTTGCCCGCCGAAGCAACGACCTAAAAGCCCGATTGTGGCTTCTTCGCGCCCAAACCTAGGATTTAGCCAGCAAAAGACGCTGACGAGGCTGCCGCCCGCGTGTAGCTTCCTTCGCGATTGCGAAAGGATTCGGCATGGCAGGCGGCGCACGCCCAAAATCGATATTCAGGGAATTCCTCGACAGCGAGGCGTCCGGCGGCATCATTCTGATGTTTGCCGCCGCGCTTGCGCTGATCGTCGCCAACTCGCCGCTGTCGGGTGTCTATTTCGGCGCACTGCACGCCTATGTCGGCCCGCTCAGCGTCTCGCACTGGATCAATGACGGGCTGATGGCGGTGTTCTTCCTGCTGGTCGGACTGGAGATCAAGCGCGAGGTGCTCGACGGCCAACTCTCGACTTGGCCGCGCCGCATCTTGCCGGGGATCGCGGCGGCGGGCGGCATGGTCGTGCCGGCGCTGATCTATGTCGCGCTCAACGCGGACAATCCGGCTGCGTTGCGCGGCTGGGCGATCCCGACCGCGACCGACATCGCCTTTGCACTCGGCGTGCTGTCGCTGCTTGGCAACCGCGTCCCGGCCTCGCTGAAGGTTTTTCTGACCGCACTCGCCATCATCGACGATCTCGGCGCGGTGATCATCATCGCGCTGTTCTATACGAGTGGCCTGGCGCTTGGCTATCTGGCCGGCGCATTCGCGGTGCTTGGCGTGCTGATCGTGCTCAACCGCATGGGTGTGCTGACGCTCTGGCCGTATCTACTGCTCGGTCTGCTTCTGTGGTTCCTCGTGCTTGAATCGGGCGTGCACGCGACGCTCGCCGGCGTTGCCCTGGCGCTGACGATACCGCTCCGCCGCTCGGCCGGCATTGAACACGACATCGAGGCTTCGCCGCTGCACCGGCTCGAACATGGGCTGCACGGCATCGTGCCGTTCGTCATTGTGCCGCTCTTCGGTTTCGCCAATGCCGGGGTTTCCTTCGCGGGCATGACGCTCGGCGCACTCATCGAACCGCTGACGCTCGGTGTGGCGCTCGGTCTGGTGGCGGGCAAACTCATCGGCGTGTTCGGCACGTCCTGGATCGCAATTCGCTCCGGGCTGGCGGACATGCCGGCGAATGCCCGCTGGAGTCATCTGGCCGGTACCGCATTTCTCTGCGGCATCGGCTTCACGATGAGCCTGTTCATCGGCCTGCTGGCGTTTGACGATCCGGCACTGCAGGACGCGACCAAGGTCGGCATCCTCACCGGTTCGATCGTCGCGGCGCTGCTTGGCGCAGCGGTGATGATGCTCGGACCAAAACCTGGACCAGAGGCGGACGAAGACTAAAACCGGTCGCGGAGCGCGTACCAGTTGAGCGCCAGGAACAGCAGAGGCGCGCGGAAGCGCGTGCCGCCAGGGAAGGGCGGGATTTTCAGGTCCTCGATCAGCTTCAACCGGTCGCGGTTGCCGGAGACCGTTTCCGCATAAAGCTTGCCGGTGAAGTTCGACAGCATGACGCCATGGCCGGAATAGCCGCCGACGGAGATGACCTTCGGCATGACTTCGCGCACGAACGGCTTGCGCGGCAGCGTGATGCCGACATAGCCCCCCCAGCCATGCGTGATCTCGACATCCGTCAGCGCCGGGTAGGTTTCGGCGATCTGCCGGCGGATGTGGATGTGGATGTCGTTCGGATCCTTGACCGCGTAGATCTCGCGGCCGCCGAACAGAAGCTCGCCGCTTTTGACGCG
>DATJTE010000064.1:0-16036 GCA_035503715.1 Rhizobiaceae bacterium
AAATCGAGTTGCACCATGTTTCATATATTCTTTTGCATCGGCGTGCAATTTGTATAATCTGGTATGAGGACCGTAGGTGCACCGTCCGCGCCGGCGTTCCACAAGAACCAAAGGGAGGATGACCTGATGACGTTCAAGACCCGAATCTCACGCCGGCAATTCGGAAAGCTGGCAGCCGGTACGCTTGCCACGGCCGCTATCGGCATGCCGGCAATCGTGCGCGCGCAGACCGCGATCACCTTTGCCGTGCCCAACCCGTCGGCGCTGACCTGGCTGCCCTATTGGGTCGCGTTGGGCGAAGGCTATTTCGCCGAAGAAGGTCTCAACCCGACGCTCGAAGCCATCGACGGGTCGTCGGCGGTACTGCAGGCAATGTCCGCCGGGCAGGCGCAGATCGGTGCGCCTGGGCCTGGCCCCGTGCTCGGCGCCCGCGCCCGCGGCGTCGATGTGAAGTTCATCTACAACCTCTACCCGAAGTCCGTCTTCGGCCTGCTGGTGAAGGACGAGAGCGAGTTCAAGCAGCCTCAGGATCTGAAGGGCAAGGTGATCGGTGTCGGCACCGCGGATGGCGCCGAAGTGTCGTTCACGCGCGCCATCATGACCGATCTCGGCCTCAACGAGGGTGCCGACTACACCTTTCTGCCGGTCGGTGACGGCGGCACCGCGGCCGTTGCGTTTCTGCGCGACGAAGTCTCGTGTTATGCGGGGGCCGTGTCTGACGCAGCGATTTTGGCAGCGCGTGGCCTGAAGCTGCGCGAGATTACACCTGAGGCCTATCTCGGCTTCTTCGGCAATGGCATTGCCATGTTGGAGAGCCAGATCGCGTCGACGCCTGACCTCGCGCCGAAATTCGGCAAGGCGCTGGTGCGCGGCACACGCTTCGCCATCGATCCCGCTAACAAGGACAAGGCGATCGCACACTGCACCGTCGGCAATCCACAGGAGGGCGAGGACAAGAATTTCGCCGCCTCGCTGCTTGAGGGCGTGATCTATCGCATGACCCCGACCGAAGCGTTTACCGCGCAGGGGTATGGTTATCAGCCGCCGGAGCACTGGCAGGAAATCCACGACTCGGCCGTTGCATCAGGTGCGCTCCAGGCGCCGCTGCCTGACCTCTCGGCCGTCTACACCAACGAATTCGTGGCGGGCTGGAACGCCTGACCATGACCGCGGAGCCCCGCAACCTGCACGCCAAACCGACCGCGCCGGACGCGCGGCCGGTTTACGAGATAGAGCGGCTGGCGAAGACCTATGCCCGCAACAGCCTGACGGCGCTGACGGATGTGAACCTCACTTTGCGCAAGGGTGAGTTCGTGTCCGTCATCGGCTCGTCGGGTTGCGGGAAGTCGACGCTGCTGAAAATCATGGCGGGGCTCCTTCCACCGACGCGCGGACGCGTCGTCCTCGAGGGCCAGCCGGTGCTTGGCCCTCGGCCGGACATTGGCATGATGTTCCAGCAGGCGACGCTGCTGCCGTGGAAGACGACCATCGAAAACATTGTGCTGCCGGTTGAAATCCGCGGCGGCCGCGCAGCCGCGAAGGCGGTAACTGGCCGCGCGCATGAATTGCTGCAACTTGTCGGACTGGGCGAGTTTGCGAATGTCTACCCGGGCGAGCTCTCAGGCGGTATGGCGCAGCGCGCCGCGATCTGCCGGATGCTGATCGCCGATCCTGCGGTGCTTCTCCTCGACGAACCCTTCTCGGCGCTCGACGAGCTCACGCGCGATTTCATGAACATGGAACTGCAGCGCATCTGCACGGAGCGGCAGGCGACGGCTTTCCTTGTCACTCATTCGATCGCCGAGGCCGTGATCCTGTCGGACCGCATTCTGGTCATGCAGCCGCGTCCCGGCCGGATCGTCGAGGACGTGAAGATCGACCTGCCGCGGCAGAGAACGCTGGAAATGATCAACACGCCGCGTTTTGGCGAGATCGTAGCCTACATCAGAAATCTTCTCGGCCGGGAGGCGTTTGCATGACTGATGCTCCGGTGCCTTCCGCTGGCGACACGGTGTGGGTCGAACGGGATGCCTTCATCGACCGCATCCCGCGCTGGCTCGCCATGGCAGTCCTGTTCATCGTCGTGGTCGCGATCTGGGATCTGGTCACGCGCATGGGCTGGGTATCGCCAATCGTCCTGCCGAGTCCCAAGGAGACCTGGGACGACCTTGTTTTCGTCGGGCACAATCTTCTCACTGGCGACTATATGCTCGCCGCGTTCTGGACCACGACGCTCACCGTTCTCTACGGCTTCCTGATTGCCGCTGCGATCGGCTTTTCGCTAGGCGTTCTCGTCGGTGAAACCAAGTTCGGCGAGCGCGCCGTCATGCCTTACCTCGTCGCCATCGACACGATGCCGAAGATTGCGTTCGCGCCGCTCTTCATCGCATGGCTCGGCTTCGACATCTCATCCAAGGTGGCACTCGCCGCCTTCATCGCAACCTTCGCCATTGTGGTTGCAACGGCGGCTGGCCTTTACGCCGCGAGCGAGAACGAGAGGATGCTCTTCAAGTCGATGGGCGCATCGCGGATGCAGACGCTTTTGCGGCTCAAGCTGCCGACCGGGCTGCCCTACATCTTCACCGGTCTGAAGATCGCCTCCGTTGGCGTGATGGCCGGCGCCATCACCGGCGAGTTCCTGGGTGGCGGAAAAGGCTTCGGCGCGCTGATCCGCCAGTCGGCCAGCCAGATGAACACGCCGCGTGTGTTCGCGCTGATCCTCTATCTCAGCCTGCTCGGGTTGGCGCTCTATTTTACCATCGCCTGGATTCAGCGTAGGTTCGTGTTCTGGAACAAGTCGGACCGTCCAGGAGGGGTCGGCTGACATGAGCGGGGCTGGGCCGGGCATCGTCGAAGGCAGAAACCTGTCGGAGCAGGCCTATGATAGGATTCGTCGCGATATCGTGCATGGCGAGCTTTTCCCGGACGAGAAGCTGCAGATCGAGGCGATTTCCGAACGCTACGGCATCGGCGCCGTGCCGATCCGCGAGGCGCTCAACCGGCTCTCGTCGGAAGGGCTTGTCTCGCGCAAGAGCAATCGCGGCTTCTTCGTCGCCACCATCTCGATGGCCGAACTCGAAGAGCTGGTGAAGACGCGCATCTGGCTGGAGACGTTGGCGCTGCGGGAATCGATGGCGCATGGCGACGAGGCCTGGGAAGAAAAACTCGTCGTCAGCTTCCACCGCCTGGCGCGGACGCAGCGGCGCCTTCCGTCCGAGGTCGGCCGTGAGCTCACCGAGGAGTGGGAAGTTCGTCACAAGGAATTCCACATACTGTTGCTCGACCGCTGCGGATCAAGCTGGCTGCTGGGCTTCTGCTCCACGCTAATGGATCAGGCGGTTCGCTACCGCAGCCTGTCGATGAACAGCCATCCGAGCCGGCTGCGGCGGGAAGGCGCTGCCGCCGAACATCAGGCCATCCTGAACGCCGTGCTCGAGCATGATGCCGAACTTGCCTGCCGGCTGCTTACGGAGCACTATCAGGTCACGCTTGAGGGCTTGCGTCAGGTCATCGGCGATCAGCCCGACGGACAGCGCGCAAGCGCGCGCGGAAGCTCGTAGCCGGCGCGACTTTGCACCGCACTAGGCCTACATTTTTGCAATGCTGACCTGCATTTACTTCCACGACGCGTTGCATCTCGGCCATTGACGGCACGTCCGTCGGACCTATTTTTAGTGACGAGAGGACGACCTCTTTCACTGACATCGCAACGACCGGGACGGCCCGGCCCTAAAGGAGGGCCGTGCCATGGCCTGGATTTATCTCGTGCTCGCCGGTGTGCTCGAAATCGTATGGGCTTTCTGGATGAAAAAGTCCGCCGGTTTCACACTACTCGTGCCGAGCACCATCACCATCATCACCATGATTGCGAGCTTCGCGCTGCTGTCGATCTCCATGAAGACGCTGCCACTTGGCACTGCCTATACGATCTGGACAGGCATCGGCGCAGTCGGTGCTTTCACGGTCGGCATCCTCGTGCTTGGCGAAGCCGCGACGCCGCTGCGCCTGGTTGCGGGCGCGCTGATCGTCTTCGGAATCGTGCTCATGAAGATCTCGAGTCCGGTGGCTTGACGCGAACCGGGATCCACCCGCTGCGCGGCGATCGACACGGTGACCGTGCGCCGCGCTGGACATGGCAAGAATCGCAGTTGAGGTCGTTTCGGAGGTTAGCGGCAAAACGCTTTTTACGGGATGGTAGCGAAGGCCCGCTTTGGGCGGACCCCCCACAAAAGGGACGGCGTCGCCCTCCTGGACGAAGCGGCCGAGGGTGCCGCGGATCTCGATCGAGGTGCCGGCGCCACGCGCCGCCGGCGGGTTAAGCACCACCGCCTCGATGACGTCACGCACGGCGGCGCGCAGTTCGGCCGAGGAACGATCTGACGTCGCCAGTTCGTCGCCCAGCCGCTCCAAGGCGGCCAGATAGCGTGTGACGAGGGCGGGGTGAAGCGCGATGACCTTCGGTGCTTCGGGCATGGCCTGCAGCCGCTTCTCCAGGTCGTTGCGTTCGGCCCTCAGCTCGGCGAGCCGCGATCGCGCTTCAGCCTCGCTGAAAATTCCCTTCACGGCATAGTCGGCGGCGCGCTCGAACTCGCGCTCGGCCGCGCGCAGGCGGTTTTCCATCTTCGCCCGCTCGGCGCCGGCGCCGGCGGCGAGCCGTTGCCGTTCCTCATTGTAGACCTTGACGAAGTAGTCGACCTCGCGCCGATCGGCGAGGCGGCGCTTCAGCCCGGCGAGCACGCCGTCTTCAATCGCCTCGAGGCGAAAGCGATGGCGATTGTCGCAACTCTTCGTCTCCTTCGCCTGCGAGCACATGACGCGATATTGCCCGCGCCAGCGATCGAGGACCTGGCAGCCGGCGCCGCACACGCCGCATTTCAGCAGGCCTGACAGGACGCGGGCGTTCTTGCGCTGTTGAGGCTGTTCGCCGCGCGCCCGCCCGGCCTTGCGCTGCTGCACGGCCGCGAAGGTCTCCGCGTCGATGATGCGCAGCTCTGGCGCCTCGGCCTGCAGCCATTCCGATTCCGGATTGATCCTGGAGACACGCTTGCCCGTCTCCGGGTCCTTCACCATGCGCGTGCGGTTCCAGATCAGCCGGCCGTCATAGATCGGGTTCTGTAGCAGCCCGTTGCCGCGCTTGGGATTGCCAATCAACGTCGACGCCGCCCACGCATGGCCGCGCGGCGGCTTCACGCCTTCGCGATTCAGGTCGCCGGCTATGTCACGCGTCGATCGGCCGGCGAGATAGTCGGCGTAGATCCGGCGAAGTACCGCGGCTTCGTCGTCCAGGATCTGCAGCTCGCCTTTGCGGCCGGGAACGGGCGCATAGCCATATGGCTTGCCGCCGGCGTTGCGGCCGTCGCGGATGACGCCCTGCAGGCCGCGGCGGACCTTGTGCGCGAGATCCTGCAAATAGAGCGCACCGACCAGGCCGCGTATGCCGATCTGCACGATATCGGCCTTGCCGTCGTGCACAGCGCGGATTTCGATGCCGGCATGCGTCAGACGCTTGTAGATGCCGGCGAGGTCCTCCTGGTCGCGGGAGAGGCGATCGAGCGCCTCGACGATCACAACGTCGAACGTGCCGGCGCGCGCCGCGTCCATCAGGGCCAGAACGCCGTCGCGGCCGATGACCGACGCGCCGGAGCGGGCGCGATCGTGGAATGCGGAGACGATCGTCAGGCCCTGGCGGCGGGCGAAGTCCTCGCAGAGCGCGATCTGATCCTCGATCGAGCGATCATTCTGCAGGTCGCTGGAGTAGCGGGCGTACACCGCTGCCTTCATGGGAATCCCCGTTCACGAGACGCGCATGATCTTCGCGCGCCATCTTCTTGGCAAGGGCGGCGATGATCCTCGCCAGTGCCGGGTCGAGGTCGGCCGGATGCCGTTCCTGGAGCCCTGCCACCGTCACGGCTTCGCCTTCCAGATGGCGTTGCGGCTGGTGATCATCACGTAGCCATCGGCGAACTCGACCCGGCAGGAGTTCATCGAGCCGCGCGCCGTGACCTTGCAGGGCTGGCCTTTGCGACCTTGCCGGTCCCACCGGTAGACGTAGGGCAAGGCGGTCATCTCGCCTCCGGAAAGGCGCTATGCTCTTTGCCGTCGAGCAGCCGGCCGGCGGCTTTCTTGCCGACGCGCAGGAAGCCTGCGCCCTCCGGCGAACGCTCGCCGTCGGACCATTCCATGCGGTCTACCGAGCGGCTGTTGAGCGGGAAAACCCTGATGCGCTTGTCATCCGGCGCGAAATGCAGGCAATCGTCTAGGTCGAACGACCAGTCACCGGGCGCCCACTCGCCCCACAGCTTGAAGAAGAAGGCGACGCCGGCGGCGGTGCACTGATCGCGGATCGCGCGCGCCCAGGCTGGGTGCATCGGTCGCGCACCGGCGCCGCTCTCGCCGCCGGCGATGATCCAGTCGAGGCGCGTGTCGACCTCATCGCAGAGGAAGATTTCCTTGCAGCTTGGGCACAGGACGTCGGCGTCGTCGTGATACTGCGCCAGTTGGCATAGCTCGGAAGAACCGAACCAGCCGCAGTGTTCGCAGCGCGTCATGAAGTATTGCGGCGCGAGAAACGGTTCGCCGGTGCCCGCGCGTTTCGCCGGCCGCATCGTCGGCGCCCAGCGTAGGAAATCGATCGGGCCGACGAGCGGCTCGGCTGAGACGAAGCGCACCGCCGCCGGCGTCGCCAGCAGCTCGGGCACACGCTCGTCGGCATGCTTCTGATCCTCGGCCGACACGCCGAGCCATACGTTCGGCAGGGGCCATGGCACTTGAAGGTACAAATTGTATTCGGTGATCGCCATGTGCTTCGGCGCGCGGTCTCGAATCCAGCCCCACTTCACACGGCCAAAGTCCGCCGCGGCGTCGTAGTGAATCCTATGAAACGGCGTCAGCCGGTCCGTCAGATATTCGCGCATGCGCTTGGCGCGCTTGGTCAGCACCTGGAACGTGTGCTGCGGGCTGAGCGCCATGACGGCAAAGACCTTGTCGATCCATGCGTCGGGCACGCTCTCGTGAAACAGGTCGCCGTGGGCGCAGACGAAGATCTTGCGCGGCCGTTTCCAGCGCAGCGGCTGGTCGAGCCATTTGTCGATGAAACGGACCTCGCCATTCCACACCGGCCCAGCCTTCGTGTCGATCGTCAGGCCCTTGCGCTCTGGCGTGTTCTTCAGCCGCGAGCCTGCAAGCTTCATGGCGTAGCAGATCTTGCAGCCATGCGAGGCGATCGAGCACCCGACGATCGGGTTCCAGGTCGCGTCCGTCCATTCGATCGCGGTGCCATCACTCATTGTCGGCGTGCTCCCACATTGTAGACGCCGACGCGGCCGACCTTGCCTTCGCACGCGGCTATCGCTTCGGGCAGCATGCGGTCCATCGCGTTGCGCAGCGCCTTCCGATGGCGCCGGTCAGCGCACCCAGCCAACAGCTCGCCCTGCATCATCACGACGGCGCTCGCTACCGCGTTGGCGATTGGCATGCGGCCTTCGCTCTGAAGCTTCCGGCCGTGCGCTGCGACGGCGTCGGAAAGGATTTTGTAGATCTCGTTCGTTTGCCGATCCTGCTCGGCCCGCATCGGGTCGCTCATCGCCGCGCATCCCGCGCCGGCTTGCCGGCGGAGAGCCGCAGCTTTTCAAGCAGCGTGAGGTCCGGGCGGTTGTCGTTGTCAGCAACCATCACACGCCGCTTTCCAGATCGGCGAGGGCGTGGCGGCGGTCCGCGATCATCCTGGTGACGCCGGCGATTTCGGCGGCGATCGCCGCTTCTTCGCGCTCGGCCGCGATGATGGCGAGCTTCCAGCGTTCGAGCTTCGCCTTCAGCTCGCCGTGCTTCTTCAGCATGCCGGCGCGCTGCTCTGTGAGTGCGTCGATGTCGCTCTTCGCATTCACCACCTGCTGCTCGCGGATGTCGGCCAGTGGCACGCTCTCGTGCTCGAGCTGCAGCTTGAGGTTCGACGGATTGAACGGCGCGTTCATATCAAAAGCTCCCGGCGATGGTTGCGGCGATGCGGTCGCCGCCGAACAGAGCGATGAGGCCGAGTGCGACAAGTGAGACGATCAGCACGGTTTCGATCCAGCCGATGAACGCGCCGTGGCTGGCGTGCCGCCGCAGCTCGTCGTCGCAGATCTTACGGCAGCCGCAGTCGGGATACTCGCCGCACTTGTCGAGCTGACGCGGCACGTAGACATGCAACTGCTTCATGGCTGCAACCCTCCGAAGATGATGAAAAGGCAAGCGCCGATGACGGTGATGATCACGGCGTAGCGGATGAGATCGCCCATCATTGGTCCCTTGCGATAAGAGCGACCTGGCTGATGTCGAATGGAGCCGTCTTGAAGATCGGCTTACCGGAGGTCCGATAGGTCTCGTCCGTGTCGTAGCGAACGATCACCTTGCCGCTTCGCTCGCGCAGGCCGACAACCTGGCCGTCATAGACGCGCTCGTCGAGCTGACCGATGATGGACGGACGGACTTCGACGCGGTCATAGAGCTCGACCGCGTATTCCTCGTCGTAGCGCAGCTCGGTCATGCGAGCGCCGCCATGGCGATGCAGGCGGCAAAGACGCCGACGCAGCTAACGATGACGGCGAGCAGCGAGCTCGTGTCCTTCGCCGGTGTGCTCGGCTCATTGAAGCCGCGGCAGCGGCTGGCGCGCTCGCCGGGGAAGCTGCCTAAATGCCGCCGCGCGTGCTGTTCTGCACGGTGAAACGGATGCTCGTGCATCGCCGCCTCACGCCGCGCGGCGATCGACGACCGACATGCTCTTGGCGAGGTCGGCGGCTTCCGGCGCGAAACGCTTTACCTCGTCGCGGGTCCATTCGGAGTGCTCGACGAGCGATTCGACGGTCACGGCGAGACCGTTCATGCCCATCTCGCGCATCTTCTCCGCCATCTTGCGGACGATGCCGTAGTCGGGCTTGGCCTCTTCGGCCACAGGCTGAAAGGTAATCATCAACAGGCTCCCTTCGCGTGAGTGCGAGGGTGCCTAAGATACGGAAATAAATTCCGCTGTCAACAAATTGCGGAATTAATTTCCGTTAAGTGGCGGAAGCGTCCATTTCGGCTTCGCCGCGGGCCGAGGAAATTCGAGGATGACCGTAAAGACGCCGGGCGCTGATGGGTATGGTCCGCAATTCTGCACCGCGCGCATGACTGAGTCCGCCATAGCCTTCGTTGCCGGTGTGATGCTGTGGATCTCGCCTTCGTCAAACAACCCGACAGAATCAATCCTGATTGTCATTTCGATCCGCGCCTGATCGACCATCGGCGGCAGGTTCCAGCACTTGGCGATGCGTGCAGGCAGTTCGTCTTCGTATCCCGCGGTCGCCGGTGACGCTATAGCGAGCGCGGCTATGCAGACAGCAAATCTCATGCGGTCCTCTTGAAGCTAAGTCGTCCCTGTATCCCGCCTTGGCGCTCCACTTTCTTGATCGCCGCCGGCGGCAGCACGGCGAATATCTCGCCGATCCATTCCAATGTCACGTTCTCGATCGGGATGTGATCATTCCAGGAGCGGAGATTCACGCCCCGCGCGCCGCGCTCGATCGTCTTGATGAACCGCCGACCGTCTGCCGTGCGCACGGCAGCTTCCTCGCCATAGAAGCTTTCGAGCGGCTTCTTCTGTTCTCGGTAAACCACGATAACCGTATCGGGCTTGTAGACCGGCAGCATGGAGATCCCGCGGACGCGAAACGCAATCATTTCATCCGGCAGAGGGAACGGCAGATTGATCTGCTCAAAACCCTCGGGTGGAACCTGCTCGTAGTCAGGCTCGACCTCGGCGCCGGCACCCAAATATCCAACGACGTTCACTTCCGCAGACGATACGTCACCGCTTGAGACACCCCGGAACAACATTAGCGGGTCCAGCCCCAGCGCTTCGGCCAACTGGTCGAGCTGCTCTCCGCGGGGCTGCTTTACCTTGCCGGCGAGGTACTTCAGCACGTTGTCGTAGGGAACACCGGACCGCTTGGCGAGCGTGGCTTTCGACCACCCCGTCTCATCAAATGCTTCGCGAAGCCGCTCGTCCCAAGTCTTCATGGGTGCAGCGTATCCGAAGTAATTTCCACAAAGAGCGGCTATCGGCTCTTGCAATACGGAATTAATTTCCGTAACCCTTGCTACATGCGGAGTCTGGCGCAAATCATCGAAGCATGTGGCGGCGCGGCTGCAATCGCCGCTGCGAGCGGCGGCGCGATCACGAAGGACGCTGTCTACAAGTGGCCGCAAATCGGCATCGCCGACCGCCACTGGGAGATTCTCATCCGCCTCGCCGACGCCAGCGCGGAGGAACTCTACCAGGCCAACCGAATCGCCCGCGGTCAAAGCGCACCTGTCGTCGAGGCGGCCGAATGACGAGGATCGCGGACCGCATCCGGCAACTGAAGTCGAGCGTGCTCGCCGATCGAGGCGCGCGTCTGGCCGGCGTGCCGATCGTGTCCGACACAGAATTTACCGACGCGCTGCGCCGGTATGAAGACAACACGGCGTTTGCCGTGTTCGACGATTGCGTGGGTAGAGCAGCGGTAGCTCGCCAGTCTCATAAGCTGGAGGTCGCAGGTTCGAATCCTGCCCCCGCAACCAGTTTCGCGATGGGCACCCAAGACGGCGCGGCTGGAGACGTCGCTTTCAGCGACGGCCGCGCCGGCCCTGACCGCGAAGGCGATGCGTGCCTCGAGACACCCGCATCGCCAAAGGCCGCTCCGCATCCCACGGTGCAAGACCCCGCACCGCCCAAACGGAGCGGCCCCCCTTTGCGTGAGCGTGTCCTCCAGTCGCGCAACTCGGAGAGTGCCGCGGGTGCGACCGTGGTGCTCTCCGATCGCGTGATGATGATCCTGCAGCTGGTCGAGGCGGCGAAGGGCATCACCACGGCCGAGGCGGTCGCACGCGGCATCTGTGCCTATGCGGAAAAGATCGGACTGCCGGCGCTGGCCGGTGTCCACGTCGCCGATTCCGGCGACGGAGAGACCGCCCGACTGGGCGGAGACGGCGGACGAGAATGACAAACAAGAACACATATGCGCCCCCCTTCAGCGGGCCGGGCGCTTTCTGACTCAAACCTTTTCGTCCCGCTACGGGAAACCATCAGCATCGTTAAGACAGCGGGAGGAGCGCTGATGCCTGCAAACAACGGACCAGCCTTCAGCGAGGCCGAGATCGCGCTGATGCTCCGCCTGTGGGGCGAGGGCGCATCCGCGTCGGAAATCGCCTCGCATATCGGCGCCGAAATCGGCGCCTCGCGTAGCCGCAACGCGGTGCTCGGCTACATGCACCGGCATCGAGCGCAATTTCCCAAGCGCGGCAAGTCGGCCGGCGGAAAGGGCGTTTCGCTCATCCAGAAGATCGAACGGCAGCGCGCCGCGGCGCCGGCGGCCAAGCAGCACCTGCATGCCGGCACAGAGGCGGCGGAAGCCGCCCGGATCGCCGGCAAAAAGGAAAGCCGGGCGCACGATCCGGTCTACGTTGCGCCGGCGCCAGTCGCCACCGAAGATCGCATTAGTCCGCATGCGTACGATCTCGCGTCCCGGCAAGTCCCGCTCGACCAGCTGAAGCATGGTGAATGCCGCTGGCCGGTAAACGATGCCGCGATCGGCGAGCTGCACCTCTTCTGCGGCAAGCCTAACGACGTCATCGGCAATTATTGCCGGCATCATCGCCTGCGCTCGATCGGCGCCGGAACGCCGTCCGAGCGCGGCGCAGTTGCCGTGCTGGCGCGCCGGGCGCTGCCCGCCCCGTCCGGCCGGAGGGCAGCATGAGCCGGGTCCCGATCGGTTTCACGCTCGATGCCGGCATGCATGCCGGGCTGGCGAGGCGCGCAGCCGCCATGAACTATAGACCGGCGGAGTATTGCCGGCTGCTCGTCGAGGCGGCTTATGCGGCGCGCATCGGTTTCGAGCGCGAGCTGCCGGCGACGGATGCGCGCCTCGACGAGATGGTGCGCGCCACCTTCGCGCTTGCCGGCCAGTTCGACGCCGGCGCGATCGCCAGGGCCACCGGCTTCGACGCTGGCCTGGTCGAGAAGGTGCTGGCGGGCTTCCAGACCGTCGCCGTCGAGCGGCGCGCCAAGCAGCCGCCGCAACCGATCAGCGAGGATCACGGCGCACGCGACAAGACCGAACGGTCGCGAGCGCGGTCCGACGTCGATTCGAAAAGCACCCGCGGCGAATGGCCGGTCGAGACGATGCGCTCCATGTGGGCGGACGGCGCCACCGCGGCCGAGATCGGCAAGGCGGTCGGCCGGCAGGCTGGCGCGGTGCATCAGTGGGCGCAGCGAAACCGTGACATCTGCCCGCCGCGGCGCGGAGCGCTGCGTGACGCCTCCGATGGAGGCGCACGGGCATGAAGCCGAAGCCGAAAACCAAACTGCTCGCGCTCGTCGTTCCCGCGCCGCTGCATGAGGGATTGTCGTCGATGGCGAAGGCGGTCGGCCAGCCGGTCGAGGATCTCGCCGAACGCATGCTCGCACGAATAGAGGCGGAGTGGCGCAAGCAGGCGGGAGGGGACGCGTGAACGCCGTCGTTCCCTTCAATGCTGCTGATCTCTCTGCGGTAGTGCGGCACGCGCGCAGCCTCCTTGACGAGGGAGACGTCGCTGCAGCGGAAATTCTCGCCGCCTCCGTGTATGACCAAGCAAAGACTGCCGCCGCCTTTGGCAAGAAATTTGGCGCAGCCGAGCAACTAATTGACAAAGCTCGTCGCCTCCAAGGCGACGCCCTTCTCATCGAATCGCGGGCAAAAATCCGCCTCGCCGAGGAATGGGACTTTGCACAGGCGAACGGAGCGGCGCTGAAGGGGAGACCTCGTCGGGGAACAAAGCCGTTTACGCAGAAGGATGCAGGCGTTGACGCAAAAAGAATCCACGAGGCCCGCGCTATCGCAGCTGCAGAACGATCTCAGCCGGGCCTTGTCGCGCGACTTATCGATGAGCGTGTCGCGGCGAAGCTTGAGCCAACGCGGGCGTTTATTCGGCGCTCGCTAAAGCAACCGAAGCCGACTTCTAAGACAGAACCTCGGTTTGCCCGAACGCTTTCTGTAGGCTTCGATCCTCGTAACACGTCCTATGAGGCTCTCGTCAGTCAATGCGCCAAGGTCAGATCCTATCTGTCTTTGATCGAGCGCATCGTTCAACACTCAATTCCTGCTGACCGGCATGCACCTCTGGCAGACACTTACAGCGATGCTGATTTGCTTCGCTTTGAGGACGGCGCGCCATGAACGCCGTCGTACCCTTCGCGGAACAGAACCTCGTCGACCTGGTCGACCACGCGCGAAAGCTGCTCGATCGCGGCGACGTCGCTCTCGCCCGCGTGCTCTCGGCGGGCGCCTATGAGCAGGCCAAGGCGGCGGCGAAGTTCGGCGAGAAATTCGGCGCTGCGAAGCAGCTCGTCAGCAAGGCGCGGCAGCTGCAGGGAGAGGCGCTGAAGATCGAGACGCGGTCGAAGATCCTGCTTGCCGAGGAATGGGACGCCGCGCAGGCCTCCGGCCAGGCGTCGAAGGGAGGCCGGCCGAAAACCGTTATCAGAGACAACGGTTTCACGTCGGCGGAAGCCGGCCTTTCGCGTGAAGAAATCCACGAGGCGCGCAAGCTCGCCGCGGCCGAGAAAAAGTCGCCGGGCATTGTCGAGCGCGCGATCGCCGCGCGCCTCGATGCCGGGCTCGAACCGACGCGCGCAAATCTCAGCCACGCGATCGGCACTCGCAGCGCGACCAGGGCCGAGCGCGGCAACAATCTCTACGAGACGCCGATCGAGGCGATGCACACGCTGCTGGCGCTCGAAACCTTCTTGCCCTTCGTCGCCGATTTCGCCTGCGGCCGCGGCGCGATCGCGCGGCCGCTCGAAGACGCCGGTTACGACGTGCATCTCGCCGACCTGGTCGACTACGGCACGCATGACAAAGACGGCGTCGTCCAGGAGGTCCAGGACTTTCTCACCACGCGGCGCGACCGCCGGCGCAAGAAACGCGACTTCGTGATGAACCCGCCCTATGGCGAGGTGCACAACGCCTTCATCGCGCATGCGCTGCGCGAACACCAGCCCGACAAGATGGCGTTGCTGCTCAACCTCAATGTGCTCTGCGGTTTCGAGGACCCGGATCGCTGCTTCATCATGGACGAGAATCCGCCGGCGCGGATCTACGTGTTCACGCGCCGCCTGCCGATGATGCACCGCGACGGCTGGGACGGGAAGAAGGCGTCGAGCCAGATGAACACCGCCTGGTTCGTGTGGGAACGGCGCGGCGACGGCTACGCCGGCGACACGATCATCAAGCGCGTCGACTGGAAGGACTTTTTACCAACCAAGCAAGGGGACTCCGCATGACCGAACGCATGATTCCGCTCAACCAGATAAGGTTCGGGCACGAGGCCGAGCCGCCGATCAATGCGCGCCGCACCGGCCGCGAGGACGGGCTCGAGGAACTGGCCGCCTCGATCGCCGCGCACGGTCTGATCCAGGCGCTGACGGTGCGCACGCATGGGAAGAAGTTCTATGTGGCTGACGGCAACCGCCGCCTCGCGGCGCTGCGGCTGCGCGCCGATCGCGGCGAGATCGCCGTCAATGAAGACGTCAAGTGCGACGTCGACGGCAATCTGACGGGCGCGGAAGAGATATCGCTCGCCGCAAACATCCTGCGCCTGCCGTTGCACGCTGCCGATCGTTACCAGGCGTTCCGCGACCTTGCCGACGCAGGTCTCGATGCGGAGGACATCGCGAAGCGCTTCGCGATTGACATCAAGACAGTGCGCCAAACCCTCGCGCTCGGCCGCCTGTCACCAATGCTGCTCGATGCCTGGCGGGACGGGAAGCTACGCGACGAGGCCCTGCGCGCGTTCACCTTGGCGAAGTCGACCAAGGAACAGGAACGCGTCTTCACGAAACTGATGAAGGAAGGGCGCGGGCTTTGGGGCAGCTATATCCGCGACGAGCTGGGCGCCAGCGACGACGCCGCGGCGAAGCTGGTCAACGTCGCCGGCGTCGAAGCTTATCTCGCCGCCGGCGGCAAACTGATCGAAGACCTGTTCGGTGGGCATCACGTCGTGCTCGACCCGGATCTCGCCAAGCGGCTCGCCGACGAAAAGCTCGAGGCGACGATCGAGAAGCTGAAGACTGACGGCTGGTCCTGGGTTGCACTCGGCGACGATCTCGAATCGGGCTGGGAATGGAACCGGCCCAAGCTGACGCCGGACGACGTGCAGCCGACGAAAGCCGAGAAGAAAGAACTGAAGCGTCTGCAGGACGTTGTTGACGCGACCAATACCGACGCAGACCTGCCCGCTGAGGCATACGAAGCTGCCGAGAATGCAGAGGCCGAGATCGATCGGCTTCAGGCGAGCATCCGCAACAGAGGCTGGACCGAAGAGCTGAAGCGCAAATCGGGTGCTGTCGTTTCGATCGAGGGCGACGGCTCGATCGAGATTGCCTACGGCATTAAACAGCCGAAGACCGGCAGGGCCGAGAAGGTCGGCAAATCCTCAGCCGCCAACGACGCCGGCGCCGCCGAGGCAAAGACCATCAGCATGGCGATGATGCAGCGGCTGTCCGAGGCCGCCACGATCGGGCTCGGCAAGGCGCTGGAAGCGGAGCCGCGCCTTGGCCTCGTCGCGCTGCTGGCGGGTCTCGCGGCCACCACTGGCTCGTCGCCGGTGAAGGTCAGCCTGCAGGGCATGCGCGGCAGCGCAACCGGACCAGCGGTCATGTTCGACGAGGCCTTCGAGCGGTACTGCGCAATGAGCGATGCCGAGCTGTTCGCCGCCGCGGCACTCTTTGCAGGGCTCGCGATCGACATCCGCTCCTACAATGTGGATGGCAAGCCATTTTCGCGCGGCGGCGGCACGCTTGCCGCTGCTGTGGACGCCGAGCGTCTCGACGCCGAGCTGCGCGCCGAATTCAAGCCTGACGACTATTTTGCCGGCGTCGCCAAATCCTTCGTCACGACGGCGATCGCGGAAGCGGTGAACGAGGACGAGGCGCGCAAGGCTGACAAGCTCCGCAAGCCCGACCTCGTCGCCTACGCCGTCGAGAATGTCGGCGCGACGGCCT